>NZ_JAKSYQ010000290.1:0-378 GCF_022829665.1 Methylobacterium sp. E-041
CAAGCGCTACCATTACGACAACGACGATCAGATGCGTGAACACATCGCCGCCTGCCTGGATGCCTACAACTTCGCTCGGCGGTTCAAGACCCTACGCAGCCTTGCTCCGTATGAAGCGATCCGCCGGGTCTGGGCAGGCAATCCAGACCGCTTCCGATACGCTCCAACCCGTCTCCCCGCGGGACTGCACAGTTCGGCGTTGGGGATAGTCCGAGGGCCGATCGTGCGAAATGCTGAGCGGCTGGACTACGCAGGTCGAGAGCACTCGGTTTCACCACGGCCTGTAGATCGATCCCGCTGGTTTTGACCGGGGCAACCCCAGATCCGTCAAACCAAGCCCCTGCGCCAAACCGATCGCAGCCTCCAGTGAGAGATCGT
>NZ_JAKSYQ010000293.1:0-10265 GCF_022829665.1 Methylobacterium sp. E-041
TGAGAGCCTGAGCAACCTCACGCCCGCCGACGTCTACTTCGGACGCGGCGAAGGGATCCTGGCCGAGCGGGAACGCATCAAGCGCCAGACCCTGATGGATCGCCGCTTGCGCCACCACGCGCAGGCTGCCTAACCTCTCACCCCAGATGGACCAGAGCCTCCGCTCCTGAACACCGCTGAATGTCCCAAATCATCTGACGACGGACAAAGAGGCACATCTCCCCAGTCGCTGTAGCCGCGCAGCAAGGCAACGAGGACGATGGCGAGCAACGCGACCGAGCCGTAGGCCAACAGGCGCTCGAACCCAGTTGGCGTCAGTGGCCTTGTTCGAGTCCGGCGTTCAACGGACGGCACCGTTGCGATCTCACTCATAGGTCGGTCTTCCGAATGGAAGCTGCACCGATCGTTTGGTATCAACTCAGGATCTGTGCCGCCGTCGCTTCCTCAATGCCGAGCGCTGCCTGCTTCGTCATGCTCTGTGCGACTGCCTGCGAGTCCTCGTGTGCGTCGATATCGAAGACCTTGCCCCAACTCATCTTGATGATGTGAACACCGCGGTTTCGATAGGGGGAGCCGTCCGGCAGGGTATCCGTGGCCGACCAGCGGACGATCACCGTGGTGTTGTGCGGCAACCCTTTCACCCAGATGTCGTCCACGGTCAGCGTAAGGTGAGGGCAAAGGCGGCCGAGGCGGCCGAACCATCGGCCCAGGGCCTCGCGATCATGGCGCTTACCGCCGAGCGCGTGAGCACCGCCGAACTGGTGGTGGATTCCAGGAACACAGGCGCTCAGAATGGCGTCGAAGTCCTTCTGGTTCACCCGCAGGAAGTTCTTGCGGGCGATGCGCTTCACGATGGCATGGTACATGGTGGAGGCTCCGAGCTGGCGTGTTGACGGTGTCTACATGCACCCAATGTTGACGGCGCCAATATGTTCCGGCAGGAGTTGGCCATGCCCAACGCCGAGCCGAAGACGAACTACCATCATGGGGATTTGCGCAGCGCCCTGATCGCCGTGGCAGAGCGGCTGCTTACCGATCAATCAGGGAAGCCGTTCACCCTGCGTGAGGTCGCGCGGGTTGCTGGGGTGAGCCACAACGCGCCCTACAACCACTTCGCGGACCGCCGTGCCCTGCTGGCCGCGATCGCCGCACGCGGCTTCGACGATCTCGCCGCTACGCTCCAGCGAGACCTCGCCGCGGTCGATGTGGAGGATGTCGCAGCCGGCATCCGCGCGACGGCCAAATCTTACGTCGCATATGCCGTGACCTATCCGGCGCGCTACCGACTGATGTTCAGCGCCGAACTGGCCGGCTGTGATGACGACGCGTTCCAAGCAGCGGGCGAGCGCGCATTCAAGGTTTTGCAGGACCTGATCGCGGAGGGAGTATCCTCAAGCCGGTTGCGAAGCGACCCTCTGGGAACACACGCACTCACCGCGTGGTCACTCGTGCATGGCTTCGGCACGCTCGTACTCGACGGAAGGGTGCCTATCCCTACAGGGGGTGAAGCCCTTGCGGTCCTTGCTGATACCATCGCAGCGACATTGGTCGATGGGCTAGCCATCTCGCAATCCTAAAGGGTGAAGCCACTCTCACAACCCACGATGTTCAATCCTTGGACGTCCGCTTTTTGTCTTGCACCTCGCGATAGCGGACCGGCAGAAATCCACCCGACCCAGACGTAGGTCATCCTCCGCCAACCTGCCACGAAGCGGACCTTCCCAGGGTCCGAGAAGGGTCGATAGCAACCTGAGCGATGTGTCGGATATCCGACCGTTTTACCGTCAGACTGACGGGCGGTCCGATTTCGCGCCTCTAGCCGGGTCAAACCTGTCGGGAAAACGTGTCGGTAAATCTATGATCGGGGAATGGGTGTTTTGAACCCCGACACTCTGTCTATGCCTGCCCCTGGTGCTCCCACGTGTTCTGCGACCGCGTGAGCAGGTTGCCGGACAGGCAGCGGCGGGCCACCTTGGGATGACATCGACCGCACATGTTTCGGTCCGGAGATCCCTCGCATGGCTCGCTTCGCACGATTCGTCCTGTCGCTTGCCTCTGGTGCGGCCATGCTGGCCTCGCCAGCTTTGGCGCTATCCGCCAAGGACTGTTCCGTGAAGTACCAAGCCGCCAAGCAGGCTGGCACGCTGAACGGGCAGAAGTGGAACGACTTCCGGAAGGCTGAGTGCGGGGCACCAGCTGACACGCCCACAACCCCCACCGCGAACCCATTCTCACCGAACGCAGCTTCGCCCGCAGCCCCGGCCCCGGCGCCCACCACGACAGCAACGAGATCGGCACCGACACCGCGGTCTTCGGTGACGGGGTCCGCTGTGTTCCCGAGAGCGGTCGATCCCAAGTACGCGAGCGAGTCGGCCGGTAAGGGTCGGATGCACACCTGCTTGGATCAGTACAACGCCAACAAGGCTGCTGCCGGTGACGCCGGCAACGGCGGCAAGAAGTGGATCGAGAAGGGCGGCGGGTACTACTCGGTTTGCAACAAGGGGCTAAAGAGCTAGTAGTCAAAAGCTAGGGCCTGAGACCTTCTGCTAGGGCTGTCCTCATTTCTAACCAGACCTTCCTAGCAGAAGCATGGCTGCCGAAATACCGAGCGCCGTAACCGTCGGATAGAACGTGAGGGCAAAGCCAAGCGCACGCCCTCTAGCACCACGTTTGTAACCGACCCAAAATAACGTGCGCCCTACGCAGAACATTGCAGCAAGCGTCATTAGGATCGCCGTAGGGTGGCCCACGACGGCGGCGAAGACCAAGTGCGTCAGGACGGCTAAAACGACCTGTTCTGTTGTGTTCTGTAGGATCGCGACGGCATCCCGCACTGATTGAGATCCTGATCCGGCGCTGCTTCCCGCAATGCCCTTAATCGAAAAGAACCTTAGCCGTGCCACATTCGCGATTGCGGCGGCAAGCCAGCCGATGACGAACACATCCGTGCGCAAGGCGGTCTGCAAACGCTCAGCAACGGGCACCACGAGGGTCTTCTCAGGGTCCCAGAAAGCGGCAAGACTCAGCATGATGGCCGTAATGATCACAGCCAGTACCATTCCGACCGCGACACGGTGCTGCTCGTGTCGAAAAACTTCGTTCCTAGGCATGGCGCGCGTCCTTAGCGAACGCTCCTACCATCTCTAAGCGCACATCGGTATGATTGCTTCCCAGACGTTGCGTACATGAAGAGCGGGTACCAAGCGCCTGATTTCCACTGCTAGCTCCTCTCATCTAACCCAACTCGCCACCCCGCCGTGCCGTGAGCATGTCCCGCGATGAGTGTGGCTGAAGCTCCAGGTATCATCACGACAGCGGGCCGAGGCTCCTTCGGGCTTCGACCCGTCACGGGTATGTGCTGGCTGGTGGACGGTAGAGCCATCGCGGCTGTGATAGTGGCCGTGACGGTCGAGACTGTGCTCGTCCGGCTGCCTGAATTCGCGACTCGCCGCACCGAACGGCGAACTAGCCAGAATGCATCCTACAGCCGCCAGCCTAAGCTAGGCAGCAACGAATGCGCATGTTCCAGATCGTTGCAGGGGGGCAGCCGATGCGCGCCCGGCTCGCCCCGATGATTGGTTGTTCGGCGTTCTTCGCCGGCATGGTGTGGACGCTGTTCGTCTAGCGCCCCGACGGAACCCTGTCGTCCGACAGGAGCCCAGCCGCCCTGCCGGCGCCCTGCCCGAGGCGCTGGAAATGCTCGGGTGTGTCCGGCACGACCCGAGGCGCACCGCCCCCGAACGACCGCGACGCACCAAAGGCGCCAGGACCGCCGATCACGATGCGTTGCCCTGCCTTCACCGTGAATGGTGCCGCAGCTGCCGTCGGAAGACCGGACTTGAACGCGATGGCGCCGAGGAGGCCGTTCAGGAGGTTCGCCGCGATCGTGCGCCCCTGTTCCGCCGTCAGCGATCCGATACCGCTCGGCAGCACCGTGGCGCGCAGCGCAGCCGCATAGCGCGTGAGCCGGGCCAGTTCCTCGCCCCCGAACATCTCACGGGCCAGCGCCGCCCCCTTACCGCTCACGAAGTCGGCCACGCGGTCGGCCTCCTGTGTCGCGGTCAGGGTGCGGCCGCTCGGCTGGGTAAGGTTCTGGATCGCGGCTTGCCGCATGCCGGACCATTCCTCGCTGCCCTCGCCGAGGAAGCCTTTCAGCCCCCGCGCGAAGTTGGCAGAGCCGACCCGAGACCCCGGCACGCCCGAACCGAACAGACTCGTCGCAACCGCGTTTGGATCGAAGCCCGAGCGAGAAAGGTCGGAGATCCAGGAGGGCAACGCCTGGTGCGCCTGCTCGGCCTGATGCAGCGCCGCCCGGAACGCCCCGAGGCCGCGCCGCTGTTCCTGCGTAAAGATGGCGTTAGCCGCCTCCCGCCCGTTACCCCGTAGCAGCGTGTCGAGGCGCCTCCCGACATCGCCGGCTCCGTTGCCGTCGATTGCGCGGGCAATGAGCCCTTGCTGCACGGCATCGAGGACCGGGCTGTCATCCCACAGCGCCTCCCGTAGGCGGGTCGCGAACCGTACCGACAAGCCGGTCTCACCGAACCGGGGCATCGACCCGAATAGGCCCGTCGCCACCTCTGTTGGCGTCGCGTCTTGCTCCACGATCTTGCGCATCAGCCGGCCGGCATCGTCACCAGGTCCGCGCGGGCTGAAAGCCTGCTTGTGTTCGCGGAACAGACCCCGAGCCTCACGCAACGCCATAGCCGGCGCCGTGTCGCCGATCGGTAGCGCGTCCGAGGTCGCAACGCGGGTGCCCTGTCCAATCTCGGGGAAGGGCGCATCATCGAAAGCGCGGGAGGGAGGCACCTCTCCGGCTGGACTGTCTCGCCGCGCCGGGCAGCGGCCTGTTCGTAGGCCGTCACATGGTCATCGGTATGGCCCAACACCATGCGCTCGGCCGCATCGCGCAACGTGGCGCGGTTGAGGTCGCGCGGCGCGAGCCCCATGCCTTCGAAATCGATTTCCATTCGCCGCGCTTGGCGATCCACCGAGGCGGCGTGCTCGGCGTTTTCCTCGGCGATGCGGACCGCCTCACGGTTCGGAGCCGCAGCGCGCCCCTCGTCGGCATAGCGGTATGTCGGCGGCCCTGGCGCTCGGCCCGGAGCGCTTCCATCACCTCGCCGCGGATGTCACGGGCGATGGCGCCGTTCGCATCGTCGGGTCGGATGAAGCCCGCCACCACGAGCTTGTCGCGCATGGCGTCGATCGGCGTGCCGCCCTGACGACCCGCGGACGAAGGTTCCAGCCCAAGTCCTGGCCGAGATCGGGATCGTCCACGGAAATGGGGCGGATCGCGCTGCGCATTTTCGGACGGTAGCCCGATGAACCCGCTCGCGAGCTTTGCCTCTGCTCAGGTCCGACTGAATGGGCCGTTGCCTGGGGCAATCTCGGTCTTGTCTCCGAGCAGCCGCCGACCGGAGGCGATAATCTGTACAGTTTCGCGGGACTCGCATTCTGAGCGAGCGATGATCTCCAAGTCGCGCAGATACTCGATTACGGGGGGGTGGGCCTCCGCACCTTTTTCGTGTGCAAGTCGAACCTTAGAGTCAACGAGTGCGGGTATACCCTTCCAAAATTCAGCCCTTGCGACAGAAAGACTACTTCCCACTCCAGGACCGGTCAAATCGAAAGTTGGCGCCGTAAATTCTTCAGACAAAATCCGAGTCATTTTCTTCTACTTATGCATGCAAATAGGTAGGGCTAAGTGCCTTATAATTTTTGGTTCAACTCACAAATTTGATAGTTTTTACAAAATTAAGGCCAAATCGACCTTATCTTATCCGAGAATGATTCGGAAATACATCATCGTCCTGGGTCGCATGAGCGCTTGTTTCAAGACCCTCTGCATGGTCCGAGCCTGCCGTACTGTCGCAGGTCTCGACGAGGTCCAGCCACGAGCCCAAACGAACGCGCCGCCGACAACGCCGGCCTCCGCGCTACCATCCACGCCGCTCGCACCGCTGCGATCACGATGGAGACTGCGCCCGGTTCGACCGACGTGCGGAAGCAGGCCGCAGTCGCCACGCTCTACGCCTTCGCTGAGAGCGCCGAGACGCTGGCCCTCGCACCAATGGGGGCACCATCGGAGCCCGCATCGTGAAAACTCTTAGCCGTTGCTATATTCAGTCTGTTCGGCCGGCGGGACGCGGTATCCCCGCGATATTTACCGCAAGCCATTCTGAGGTGGATCAATGACGGCCAGGGGCAGACCCTTCGGCGAGAACAACCCCGGCAATCCGGCTGGGCGCCCGAAGGGGGCTCGCAACAAGACCGCGCTGGCGATCGAAGCCATCCTGGACGGCGAGGCTGAGGCGTTGACCCGTAGGGCCATCGAACTCGCCCTGGATGGTGATGGCCCAGCGCTACGGCTCTGCATGGACCGCCTCGCACCGGTTCGGAGGGACCGCCACGTCCAGTTCGACCTGCCGGCGATCGACACCACGGCCGACCTGCCGAAGGCCACGCACGCTCTGCTGCAAGCCATTGCAGTTGGCGAACTCACCCCGTCCGAGGCTGCCGACATCGGCAAGGCCGTGGACGCTCATGTTCGTGCGATCGAAGTTACGGACATCCACGAGCGGCTTGCCCGCCTTGAAGAAGGGTCTCCGCGATGACGCATCCGACCTTCAGCCGTCGCCTCGCGAAGATCGAGGTCGACCACGGGTTCTCCGGCGACATCGCCGATGCCAGCGATGCTCAACTCTACGGCGTCGTCCGGGCTGCCCACGGCGATCTTAGAGCGAAGCACGGCAGTCTCGGCCTCACGGCCCAGCACCTGCGCGGAACCGGCGATGCCGAAGATACGGCTCTCGCCATTCTGATCGAAGAAGACGCGGGAGGCTCCGATGCGCGCTACCACTGAAGCACGGCTTGCCAAGGTCGAGGGTCGTTACCGCAACAGGCAGCCCGGCACGCACCGTCTCACCGACGACGAGCTTCAGGAACCTCATCGCTTGGCTGAAGGCTCCCGACGAGGCACAGGCCGAATGGGCAGTCGGCGTGCTGCAACGTGAGGGACTGATCCCATGACGATCAACCTCCGCTCCCGCCTTCGCCAGATCGAGACAAAGCAATGGCACGGTGAGCGTCCGATGTCCGCAATCCTCATCAGGACGCAGAGTGACGACGGTCGCGACCGGCAGATCGCTGAGCACATGGTCGCGGGCACATACCGGCTCGGCTGGCCGCTTCTCATCCTTCGCGCATCACCCCTGCCAGGAGGCAATGAACGGCCATGACGACCAATGCCTTCCGCCGTCGTCTCGACCGGATCGAGAGCAGCCAGAGCACCGGCCGCATTACCGCGATCTGCAACCTCGGCGGCTATCCCGAGAGCGTCACCGCGGAGGCCGTGATGGACTGGCGGACCTGGGTTGCTGATGGTCGCGCCACCCGGTCCGGCCCCGTTCTCACCTTGCGGGCGCCGGTCCTGACGGCCGACGAATGGACTGCCGTTCACGAGCCTCGCGACGGGAGCTTCCATTGAGCACCGGGGATCTCCGCCGTCGCCTCTCCCGCATCGAGAGTGGTCGCTACGAAGGCGCGCCGACCATGATCTTCACCGATAGGCCGCCAGGCATCGGGCCTGACATCCACGTTGAGGACGGGCGGGCCTGGGTCGCCGATGGCCTCGGCATCGTCACCAACGGCGTGCTCTGCGTCACCGGCCCGGAACTGTCGGCCGACGAGTGGGCGGGCGCCGCACGTCAACGAGCACTGATGCCGTTTCATAGGGCGCAGAAGGTTAAATCAGCCTATTAAACAAACTTGTGTTTCGTATGGCGCCGGAGATAGGTACCTAGGTAAATCGTACGGAGACATGATGGACGACCTCGAACACGTACCGGCGACCAACACCATCGAGCTGGCGGCCAATCTCGTCGCCGCCTACGTCTCAAACAACAACGTGCCTGTCTCCGAGCTGGGCGTGCTGATTGTAAAGGTGCATGCCGCCCTGACAGGCCTCATCACCGAAGCGACAGACGAGCCTTCCGGCCCTGAGAAGCCGACTCCGGCGCAGATCAAGAAATCGGTCACGCCGGACGCGCTGATCAGCTTCGAGGACGGCAAATCCTACAAGACGCTGCGCAGGCACCTGACCCTGCGGGGTCTGACCCCCGAAGCCTACCGGACGAAGTACGGCCTGCCGGCCGACTACCCTATGACGACGGCCAACTACTCGGCACAGCGCTCCGAACTGGCGCGTTCACTCGGCCTTGGCCAGCAGCGGCGCAAGGCGGCTCCCAAGGCTGCTGATACGGGAGAGACGATCTCCGAAGCTCCTAAGACCCGCATCGGGAAGGCCAAAAGCCGGAAGAAGGCTGCCGAGACGGCTTGACGCCACTGATCGGCCCGTTCCGACACACCTTGGCACTCGTGCCGGTGACGTGCTTCTAACCCTGCCATTGCTAACTCGCGCCAGGGCCAGGTTGCGTATCGGCCCCGCTGGTGAGATCCGGGGTTCCCACGCCCCGTGAGCAGATCGGGGCGGGGCCGAACCGTCCAACCGTCTAAAAAGCCGTCAGATGCCGCATCAAAGTGGACCGCTCCTCACCGACAACGCTCTGGATGCGCTTGCGCGCCGGTGGTTCGCTGAGGTGTGGGCCGAGCATGCCGAAACGCGCATGAATGAGCTGCAGCGGGATGTAGCCGGCGATGTCGGAGCCGGAGCGCTCGATTGGCTGTTCGGTGACAGCGACAGCGACACCGCCGGGGATGACGGCGGGTTTTGATCGAGGGCGTCTATTGCCGTTTCTAGCAGTCCCCCAGGCACAACCGTGATCGACCTCACGGGTTGAGGAAGCGTCGCTGTTTGAAGGCTGTGGCTTCACCCATGCTCCTAATTGTGCTTCTCGTGGCAGGCACATTTGCGCTCGCCGGTTCGTTCTCACTCATCGCCATCATAGAGGAGTAAGGCCGTTAGAACCCGCCAGTCCTCAATCGGATCGGGCCGGCGCGGTTGTTCTGGCAGCAACACCTACTGCACAGCCCTTCAACTGATCGGCAGGTTCAAGGGAACCGATCAGGGCGTTGCGATCGACGTAGTAGGGCCGAGAAGCCGATCATACTCGGCTTCCGGCATTCCATAGGAGGCGCCCGCTTGAGCAAGCAGGTGCTCGCGGTCCTTGATGGTGATGGTCCCACGCTTCGTTGCGATGACCCCGGCCCGTTCCAGAACCGCCATCGCCTCGCTGACGCCGGTACGGTTAACGCCGAGCATCAGCGAAAGGAAGCGGTGGGTCGTCGACAGGTCATTACCCTCAACCCGATCGTGGCACATCAGCAGCCAGCGGGCGAGACGGGCTGCCAGCGTGTAGCGTGCGTTGGCTAGCGCTGTTCCGGCCATTTGCGCAGTGACGGTCTGCACATATCGAAGTAACCGTTCACCTAAAGGTGAGGATCTGGGTAAGATGTCGCGGAAACTCGAGGCGGACATTACCCAGGCTAATCCCGCATTCTGCACCCGGCCATCATAGGGGGCTTGATCGCAGCTAAGCAGAAGCGGAGTTCCGACTAGGCCCTCGCAGCCAACAAGCCCGATTTCAGCCTGTTCGCCGTCGGAGGCTTGCGCGACGAGCGAGACGATGCCGCGTTCAATAAAATACAACCTGGTGATTGGGGTATCCGTCTGGATCAGCACGTCGCCCACAGCGAGCTTTTTTGGGGCGAGCCGGCCCCGAAGCAGATCGAAGTCGGATGGTGGTAGTCCGGCGAGCAAACGATTGCGGCACGAGGCCTGTCCAAGCTGTGTCACGGGCCGTCCCGAGAAGGGCGGGGGCACGAACCCTCAGCCGTGTGCGCCCGAAAGATTGCAAACGATGCGCGGCTTCTAGGGAAAACGCGGACGTTAGGCAAATTTATCATCAAATGACGATTTGAAATGTCGGAAATCCGACGTAGGGTCGCTGCGGTCGAACCCTCCCGAGGTGTGATGCAGCAGGTACTGACCCGGAAGCTGGAAGGCTTCGAGGACCTATCGGATGACGATCGCCGGGCCCTGGATGGCTTGGCGCCACGCATCCGGCAGGTCGCTGCACGGGTCGATTTGGTTCGAGAAGGCGACGAACCCGAGAACGTCCATCTGATCCTTGATGGCCTCGCTTGCCGCTACAAGGTGCTCCCGGACGGTAAACGCCAGATCATGGCGCTTATGGTTCCAGGGGACTTCTGCGACCTCAACGTGTTCATCCTCGACCAGATGGACCACAACATTGCTACGATCTCCGCATGCCATGTCGTCGACATCCCGCGTCGGGCAATCGAGG
>NZ_JAKSYQ010000294.1:0-355 GCF_022829665.1 Methylobacterium sp. E-041
TGACACCGGTGTGATTTTACGCCTCTACAAGAGCTGCGGTGGTGACTGGAATGGCCATTGTCGGGACACCGCTGACCAAAAATCCAGGAGGATGCTCCGAGGTACTTGACGGACTACTAAACCGCCGGTCAATAGAAGCAAGCCGGCCGGCGGCTGTCCCGAACGTTGTTAGGCCGCCCAGCACAGAGAGACCGTGATGCCAGGCCCGTGCGGGCCAATTACCTGCGCCGTGGCCGTGAAGCCTCGCGCCGGGTGGTCGCGTGAAGGTCGGTGCTGCGGGGAACAGGAACCGCCGACGCCGGCTTATGGCCTGCTTCGATCGCTCCCGGCGGACCCTCTCGGCAGCGGGCGCTTC
>NZ_JAKSYQ010000300.1:0-98837 GCF_022829665.1 Methylobacterium sp. E-041
GGCCGCCACCGGGATCTCCGACGGGCGCATCCGGTCCGGTGCGACCCGGACCTCGAACGGCACCCGCGCGTGCCGGCGCAGGTCGTCCACCACGCTGGCGATGCTGCGCGGCCGCCCCGAGGCGACGTTGAACACCGACCCACCCGCGATGTCCAGGCCTCGCCCGATCAGATCGACATGGGCCCTCACCACGTCGCTGACCGGCAGGAAGTCGCGCTCTGCCGCTGACCTGACAGGCTGGCTCTGGACCGTGCTGATTGAGAGGATTAGCTTGGATCAGAGGAGTTGGGGACGAAGCGAGGACAGAGGTCAAATGTGGAGTAGGTCGTGCTGATGTTGCGCCAGCTCGTGGCGCAGACGGCCCAGGGTAAGAGTAACGTCGTCGCACGTAAGAAAGCCGATGTTTTTCAGCAGGTTTAGCGCCGCTTACGTTAAGAGAATGGCGGTCTGAAGACCGACCTAGCTTAGAAGATGAAAGCGCTGAAGTGCAATGACGCTCAATTGCGATGGCTAGTAGCCGACATGTTCTTGGAGAGACAATTTCTGGCGGACGTCACCTCGGGAAGAATGTGCTTTATACGGGGTTCATCGTTCAGCGCCCTTTCGTGCGCATTCCAGTTCGGCGCGTGAACAGTCCTGTGAAGTTCTTGCTTCTTTCCAAGATCGGCGTGGGCCGCCATCATGATGGGATCCGAGGGAGTGGTCGGAACTATTCTCGAGCCGCGCGCTCGACCGAACCGTCGCTCGAGTTTCCTCGGTCTCATCCGCTCCCGTTGCCCGACAGGAACCTCCCCCACGCCGGAGGAACTCGATGTTGCGTTATGCTGGTGTGCGGGCCTCAGGTCGCCATAACGGTCGCGACCGACCAGCGGAAGTCCGTCTCGTCGCGCCACATGCGGTGAAGCACGATCGCCAGCTTGCAGGCGACGGCCGCGAGCGCCTTCTGCATGCCCCAGCGCTTAGCGACGGCCAGCCTCCAGGCCTTGAGCGAGGACCACCGGCCGCGCCGGCTGGTCAGCAGCACGAGCGCGGCCTCAAACGGCGCGGCACGCATCATCATGTCCCCGCATTTCAAGATCCATCCGATCCGCATCGTCTCACCGGATTGGTAGAGCCGCGATGTCACACCGCGATGCGCCCCGACGGATCGCGAGCGTCCGAGCCGAGCCGGATCGTCGACGCAGGTGCGGTCGGTCAACGCCACGATCGGCCCGATGCCAGGCGCGGTCATCAGCCGCCCGCAGATCGGATCGGTACGGACCTTGGTCAAACAGCATCTTGTACAGCTTTGCGAACTAGGTCCGCAGCGCCGAGCGTGCCTCCAGTAGCAGCAGGACCACGGCCGCGACGAACGGCAGATCGAGCACGAGGTCGCGCACGCGCTGCTCGAACCCGGCGGCCCCCACGACGCCGACCTTGAGGCCGAAGTTACGCAACTGGCCGCGCAGGTCTCTCTCGATGTCGTAGGCCTTGCGCTGCAGGGGCTTGCGCGAGGTCAGGGACAGGTGGCGTTGCTGGCTGGCCGAGGTCTCGACGTGGACCGGCTTGAACAGGCCGAGCAGCATCACCTGGCCGATGCCCATGGCGTCGTTGCGGTCGATCTTGTTGATGCGCGCCGAGAGGGCGGCATCATATGGCGGGTCTCGACGCTGATCGCCGGGAGCCCGGCCACGACCAGGCTGGCGTAGAGCCAAGGCGAGAGCGGCCCCGCCTCCAGGCCGACACGCCCGTAGCTGTGCCCGAGGTCGACGAGATGCTGGCTAATAACCTCGGGATGGCTCTCGACGGTGGCGCGGTGAACGCCCTGCCGTGGGAATCGACGATGCAGATCGCGGTCCCCTTCACGGCAACATCGAGGCCGACGTGGTGCTGCTGGTCCATGGCAGGGCTCCGAGGTTGGTTCGGAGCACTATCATGCCGCTTCCACAGCGCGATGCACCCGGAATACTCCATCTAGCCCCCGAGCGACGCCGGCAGGCGGTCAACGGCATCCGGAAGAAGTACGGCCTCTGGAAGCGTCACGCCTGCCGAATTGTCGGCCAGCATCGGGGTACGCAGCGCTAAGTGCCCACCGTGCCGGCCGACGAGGATAAGTTGACCCGCGCCATCATCGCCCTGGTGTCCGAGTACGGGCGCGACAGTTACCGTCGCGTCACGGCACTACTGCAGGCAGCCGGTTGGCAAGTGGGCAAGGACCGATTTCAGCGCATCTGGCGTCGAGAGGGGCTGAAGGTCCCCAGTCGATAGCGGCCCCGCATCCGCCTATGGTTGAACGACGGCTCATACGTGCGGCTGCGACTGCTCTACCGCCACCACATCTGGAGCTTCGACTTCGTACAGGCGCAAACGCACGACGGCCGGAGCCTGCGCATCCTGACGCTGATTGATGAACACACAGCCAGGCTTGTCTCGCGCTAAAGGTCGCACGGCGGATCGACAGCCTGGGCGTGATTGAGGCCCTAGCCGACGCGATGTGCCTCCACGGCATCCCAGAGCACATCCGCTACGACAACGGGCCGGAACTGAAACACCGCGCAGCGAGATGATCTCGAAGGTGCTGGGTAAATGGGTTGCCAAAGCCGGTTCTGAAATCAAGTACATTTCCCAGCCCCCCTGGGAGAACGACTACCGCGAGCTTTGACGGCAAGCTGAAGGACAAGTGCCTACGCTGAAAGATTCTTTCTCTGCCCAGGGCGCAGATCGTAATGGAACCTAGCAGAACCCCTACAACTGTGTTCGGCCGCACTCTTCCCTTGGGACCTCCCGCCCACGCCTGTCACCGTCCCGGATCTGGCCTTCCGACTACCTATGGCGCTGCCATGCAGTGTTCTCTTAACTGACTCGGTCCAGAATACCAGCAAGATCAGACTTCTCGGCATCGGCCGTACCTTAAGCTTTAGGGGATCCGCTGGGATATCCCAGCGCACAGCTGTCGTCTGGACCGTCGCGGCGCCGCGCCGGTGCCGCCGGCGGACAAGGCAGAGGCTGCTGTGTTTCCACCCCGGATAACCAAGCATCGCATTGAGTGGCAGTGCCCGTCAGGTCATAAGGCGATCCGAGCCGTTCGGTGCGCGCTCCGGTCCAACGGCGCTTATCCGAGCGGTCTGCCGAACTCAGCTTCAAGGAATGCGTCGAGGGCGGACTCGCGGATTGAGGGCGCCTCGAACGCCAGGGCCGCGAGATTCGAGAGCAGCTCGGCGAAGCGGTTGACGCGGCCGTGGGCGATCACGTGCGTGTTCGCATTCACGACGAAGATCGACAGATCCCGAATATCGGCCATCCGCACCATGTGAAGGTAATCGCCCCACCAGTGAGCGGTCGCCGGATTGTCAACTTCGCCCGCGGCTATGACGAGGGCGCGCATTGATTTCGGATCGGGATGTCGGGTGAGCCGCTCGCGCAGGTCGATCAGCCCCTCGGGCGTCGAGAGCGCCCGGATACCAACGAAGCGGATTCGCGCCTTCGTAGCGGCATCCGAGAACGTCTGTGGTGCGCAGGCGATGACCGTGGCCGACGGCAGGTGGATGCTCGCTGCGAGCGCCGCGTAGGCCCCCGACGATTGCCCGAACAGCAGAGCCCGGGCTTCGCCGACCTCGGGGACAAGGACGGCCCGGCAGAAGGTGTCGAGCTCGGGAAGACGTTCCGACCCCTGGTACCACCAGCTTACGGTGTCCTGAACGTAGACGACTGGACCACGCAGCGCACGGGCCGCCGCTAACATGAAGAACCGCTCGAGGTTGCCCGCGAAGATGATAGTAACGCACGCATGGGTCCCCGGCGGGCGGAACACGACGCATCCGACCTGATCCGCGACGGCATTCAGCTCGCCGATCAGCGCTCGTATGCCCTCCGCATTAAGGTCGGCGAGGCAGAGATCGCGCCGCTCGATGCGCACGGTCGAAAGCGGCGCCGGTTCCGCCTGTGCGGGCAAGCTCGCGACGAGGCTTGGCTCGGAAGACAGCGAGTGGCTCCTCCCGAGGATGCGGCCGAAAAGAGCTCCAAGCCGTGACGGCATCAGCGCTGCGATCGCCGCGCGGAACGCATCGCTGGATGCGACAGCTTCGTCGACCCGATCAATACCACGGCCCGACATCCTCCTCGGCGCAGTCGGCCTCCATCACTTCCGCCATTCGCGCCAGCGGCACTTCCCAGGGCTCGATCCTGGCCTGTCGCGCGGTCGCCGCCTCGTCCCAGGCCGCGTAGTGCTCGGCGATCAGGGCACAGAGGCGTGGGGTAGTGGAAGCCGTATCGATCCCGAACTCACGATGAGCGGGTATATCGGAGGCTACCACCGGAAGTCCCATCGCCAACGCCTGCCCGATACCGAGATTGTAGCCTTCCCACTGCGATAGGCTGAGGTAGAGATCGCTCGCCGCGTAGAGCTCGGCCAACTCGACATCGGTCACGTTAGCGAAGGGCGTCAATCCGCCTGCTTTCACGTGGGCAATGTCACGATGGTCGCCCCTCCCCGCTTGCGCGAACACCCCCATCTCGGCCAGGTCGGGGACGATGAACGGCAGGTCGTCCAAGAGTTTGATGTAGGCATCGATCCCTTTGTAGCGCCGCTCCTCCGCACCGAAACGGCAGACGTTGAGCACGACGAAGCGGCCGGCGAAGCCGAATTTCGCGCGCAGATCTGCCCGCCGCCGCGCCCAGTCCGGCGTCCATGACGACAGGTGTGAGTTGCCGTTGCGTAGCACGACGGCGTCACGGCGAAACTGTTGGTCGCGGATCGCCCGGGAAATCACGAAGGTTCGGCGTGCCAGGGGAGCGACGAAGCGTTTCTCCCAATCGACGTCCTCGCGTTGGATCCGATCGGTGACGAACAGTTCGGGCGGCGGCTCGCCGTGGTCATACAGGTAGACCAGCGGTCGCCGTCCTAGGAAGCGCGTTACTGAGAAGAAGGGTGGCGTATGGGCGATGATACAATCGACGCCGTCCTCCACGGCGAGCGCGGCCGCGTCCATAGAGGTCCAGATCGCGACCCGGCGGCATCCCGGATAGGGACGGTCCCGACGCGTGGTCGGGCCGCCGACGATGACCTCCCAGTTGAGCCCGACCAGGAACGCGGCCTGCTGCGCCACCACCTCGGCGACGCCGTGGCCGATCCCATGAACGGACGACAGGATGAGCGCCCTGCGCGCGCCCGGCTTCGACCGCCGCCACGGCCGTACGACCCGCGGTGGGACCGCAAGGTGGCCGACGTTCTGGAGCGACAGGTTCGGGCTGTAGGAAGGGTCGTCGCGGAACAGCGCCCCGTAGCGTTCGCGCACGTAGGTTGCCTCGCGACGCTGGCGCGCCAGCTTGTCGCGGGAGTCGTCGAACCCGCGCGATTTCGACTCATGGTGGATCAGGAGCGGCTCGGCGATGTAGAGGTTTCGATACCCGACCTCGTGGGCGCGCACGCAAAGCGCCGTGTCGTTGAACGCCACGCCCAGTCGTTCATCGAAGCCGCCGAGCTCCTCGAACACCGCCGCGCGGATCGCGAGGCATGCACCCGTCACGGCGACCATCTCGCGCGTGACGTCGCGCTGGGCCGCCCGGTCCGCCTTGACGCCGACCAGGCGGTGACCGCCAACGCCTTGGATTCCTAAGATGACGCCACCGTGTTGCACCGTCCGATCCGGGTAGAGCAGCTGCGCTCCGACCGCGCCGATTTCATGCCGGGCAGCTT
Source organism: Methylobacterium sp. E-041 (assembly GCF_022829665.1). NCBI lineage: Bacteria > Pseudomonadati > Pseudomonadota > Alphaproteobacteria > Hyphomicrobiales > Methylobacteriaceae > Methylobacterium > Methylobacterium sp. E-041. The sequence continues at coordinate 5,675 of NZ_JAKSYQ010000300.1, forward strand.
GGTGGGCGAGCTTGTCCAGCCAGTCGGGTTGCAGAATCGTGGTATCGTTGTTCAGAAAGACCAAAATCTCGCTTTCAGACCCAGCTGCGCCATCATTACAGATCTTGGCGAAATTGAACGGCCCCGGCGATGATAAGACGGTACAGCAAGGACGGGCTGCGAAAGCGTTGAGGTAGGCGAGCGCTGCGGCGTCCTTGGAATCGTTGTCGACCACCACGACCCGCATCCGGTCGCGGGGATAGGTCGTATGCTCGAAGAGGCTATCGAGGCAGGCTTCCAGGAACTCGAGCCGGTCGCGGGTCGGAATGACAATCCTCACCGGAGGCCAGGTCTTCTCCGTCGACGAGTTCGGATGGAGCGCCGATGCCGGCAGGCCACGCGTGGCGACGGGCTCGTAGACGCCCTCCTCCCCGTCTTCCGAAACGGCCCGATCGAGTAGGCTGTAGAGCGGCATCGGCACCCGCATCACGCGCGTCGCGGGCAGGCCGAGCAGGAGGCGGCCCCAAGCCGCCGAGGGATCGGCCGTCGTAAATGCCTGGGTCGCACGAGCACGGGTCTCTGCCGTGAGCGTCAGGGCGACGACCGGCCCAGCATAGGGGAGCCGTGCCATGAAGTCTGGGGCCATCGCCGGTTTGAAGACCGGATGGCTGTGGACGCCCGCATCGTCGATCCTGTCATGATCGCTGTAGGCCGCCAGCATCCCGAAGCTTTCGAGGGCGCGGGCAAGGACATACGAGGCCTGTGGGCGCAAACGCGCGCCGCTCCCGATGAGGATCAACACGGTGCCGTCAGCGAGGCCGGCGAGCGTCGTGCCTGGCTCACCGCCCACGAGGCGTGGCTCGGCGCCGACCTGAGCGGCGAGGGCCGCCTGCACCGCGTCGGTGTCGGCGTCGTTTGGCGAAACGTACCACGCGATAGCCGGCAGGGGCCGAACCGCTGCGTCCGCGGCGATGCGCGCCTCATCCGCCACACTCAAAGCCTGGAAGCGTTGGACCCATCGCTCGTATTTCGGCAGGCCGGTGGCGGTGTAGCCGGCCGCGCGGCCGATCCGCAAGAAATGCTCCAAGGGGGAGAGGCCCAACGCCAGGAACGACGGATGGCTCTCCGCATAGAAGGCAGTTTCGAAGCCCGGGCCGGGATCGCGCCACTCGCGCATCCCGTGGTCCAGCAGATGCGAGATCGGATCCAGGCCGACGCGCACGAGGTCGGGGTTCCGGGCTTTGTACCATTTGGCATCGAACAAGCCGCTGCGTTCCAAGAGGAAGCGCAGTGATCCAATGTCTCTGGCAAGCCAGAGACCTGGCTCCTCGATGTGCTCGCTGCCGAGGACGTGTAGGAATGTCGGGACCGTGAGCTTTCCCGCCTCGGGGAAGACGTCTAGATATGCACGTGTATCGAAATTCGGACCCGGATCGCGATGCTCATAGATGCCGTACTGGCAAAAATGAACGAGCGGCCCCTTTCGGAAGGAGCGAATTTCCGGGTAGCGCAGCAGGTAGAACTCAGGGTCGAAGAAGCCGGAAGCTTGCACGGCATCGAAGACCGCTGCTTCGGTCTCGCTACTTGGTATATGATCCAGGGTCTTGGCGGATCTTTTACGAAAGAAGCGCATGAGAACGGGATTTCCATGTGTGGCGCCCGTAGGCGGACTTAATTCCGGCCGTGCATTTATACCCTGCGCCTACGTTGGACGGGGCGACTAATCACAAGTCTGGAGAGACGGCAACAAAGGTCGTTGAAAAGCCATCAAAAGGCAAAGCGTGTCGCCCTAGCCTCACCGGACGAGCAATCGCGTGCGGGGCTCCGTCAGCGGCTAGGTTTGCGCCCGGACACTCGTTAACGTCCGGTTAAAGCATGCGATGCGTTCTCGAGGTAGCAGCCGTGGCCGAACGGACCGTAGACCTTCTCGGACATCACCGACGGGCGATTGGCGCCCTGGCCTGCCTTGCGGCGGTCGCGCTGATGGTCGCCGCACCGGCCGTGGCTCAGGTTCGAACGCTTCCGCGCTCCGGCGGCAACACCGTCCTGAGCCGGCTCAAGCTGACCGTCAACAAATCCCAGACCATTAAGGTCGACAGCATATTCGCAGACGTTCTAGTCGGGTCGTCGGAGATTGCCGACGTCGTGCCGATCAGCGATCGGACGATCTACCTGTTGGGAAAGAAGACCGGCACGACCAACGTATCGCTGATCGATGCCGAGAAACGGCTCGTTGGCCTCCTCGACATCGAGGTGCGTCCCGACGTCGAAGCGATCACCTCGCAGGTCCGGCAGAGCACCGGCCAGGGTAGCCTGACCGTGGGCAGCCAGGGTGATCGTCTGATCCTGGGCGGCGTCGCATCCGATGGGCCCGCCGTCGACCGCGCGATGCAGGTTGCCCCCCCGGGCACCATCAACCTAACTAGGGTCAAATCCCCGCAGCAGGTGATGCTCAAGGTCCGCTTCGTGGAGGTGAACCGTACGGCAGGGCGAGAGATCGGCGCGCGCTTCGAGTTCGGCGGCCCGCGGACGCTGGCCGCGGTCGGCAATTTCGGTGGCGTGAACCAGGCGACAAGCACTCAGAACCCGGGCACTGGGCTCCTGTCAGGGCTCGTCGGTACGGCGGTCAGCGCCGCGACCACCGGCGGCGTGCCGTTCGGAACCTTAGTACAGTCGTTCGGCGGCTCGTCGCGCCAGCTCGACGTGTTCATCAGCGCCCTAGAGACCAAAGGCCTTCTGCGGCGATTGGCCGAGCCGAACCTCATCGCGCAGTCCGGAGAACGGGCCGAGTTCCTCGCCGGCGGCGAGATCCCGATACCGATCGCCAATCAGACATTCAACGGCTCGCCGCAGATCACGGTCTCCTACAAGGAGTTCGGCGTGAGGCTCGCCTTCACCCCAACGGTGTTGCGCAACGGCCAGATCAACCTCCAACTCGAGCCGGAGGTTAGCCAGATCGACCCGACGCTCGCTGTCGGCGTCGGCGGCGGCGTCTCCGTGCCGGGTCTGACCAAGCGCCGGGCGCGCACCAGCGTCGAGTTGCGCGACGGGCAGAGCTTCGCGATCGCCGGATTACTCCAGACCCAGTCGACACGCACCATCGAGCAGTTGCCGTGGCTCGGCTCAGTGCCGGTGCTGGGGGCGCTGTTCCGCAGCCCGTCCTTCCAGGACAGCGAGACGGAGCTGGTCGTCATTGTGACGCCGGCGCTCGTGAACCCGGCCAAACCAGGCCAGGTGCTCGCCTCGCCGCTCGACACGACGCTGCCGGCCAACGACGTCGACTTGTTCGTCAACGGTAAGATGGAAATTGCCCGGGACACGCGTACCTTCGTGACGTCGCGTGGTGGCGCTATCGGACCGCACGGGCACATTGTCCCGGCCCCCGAGGCCGGGTCGCAAATCCTGGTGCGTTGATGGCGACGATGCCCCGGCCCCATCCGGCGCGATGTCTCACCGCCGCCCTCGTCTGCGTGCTGACGGCAGGATGCCAAGACGCTTATCTGGCCCGCCGCGACACGCTCACACTCGGCTCGGGCGAGGCCGTCCAAGCCAACATCGCCAAGCACGTCATCAACCCTTGGCCGGCTCACGCCCAGCAATATGATCGGGACGCGAGTGGCGAGCGCGCTCAGCACGCGATCGAACGCTACCGCAACCCGGGCTCGGGACCGGGCGCGGGCGCGGGCGTGGGCGCGAGCGCGCTTCCGCCTCCGGTACCCGTAGGGTCGTCCAACGCACCGCCAATCGGAGGGTCCGGTTTCCGGTAGGGCGCCTGCGATGCGAGGATGTTTGACAGATCAAGGGAACGGGGGCGGGCTCAAGGCGGCACCTGCGCCGGAAGGGCGGGCGCCCTATTCTATGCGCGCCGACCCGCCGACGGCGAGCTCGCACGACCGCGTGATCCGCTGATCCATGGGGTGCGATAGAGGCTTCGGCCCGGTGCTGATCGACCTGGCCATTGCCGCCGTCCTAGTTTGGGCAGCGACCGAGGACCTGCGGCGGTTCCGCATCCCGAACCGCGCCGTCGCGCTTCTCGCGGGCGGCTTTCTCGGCGCCTCTCTCCTGCAGGGCCATGTGGGGCTGCTCCTTGTCCACGTCACCTTCGCCGCCTGCGGTTTCGCCCTGCTGATCGGTGCGTTCGCGGCTCGGATGATCGGCGGCGGCGATGCGAAGCTGCTCGGCGTCGCGCTTCTCTGGCTCGGACCGGAAAGCGCCCTCACTTTCGCCATCCTGCTGCTTTGCGCCGTGCTGCTCTACACCGCGGGAGCACGCTTCGGACTCGTGCCGTCACGGACGACGAACGGGCGAACGCGCATCCCCTTCGGCCCTTGCATCGCTGCCGCATGGCTAGTTGTGATGGGACTGCAGCGTGCCTTGTTATAGTTCCTCACGAGGGAGAGCGGCCTCCTTGTTCGGACCTTCGGGCCACGTACGGGCATGTAATTGACTCGCTCGAAGGGTTAAGCAATCGTGAATCCACTCGGGCCTTATTCTCGTAGGATGAGGCGAACGGCGGGCGTCGCAGCCGAGCAAGGGTAGGATGAATTGGGTATGCGTTCCTTCGTGAGAGATTTCCTGCGGGATGAGGGCGGTGCAGCCATGGTGGAGTACGCTCTCCTCGTGGCGCTGATCGCGCTGGTGGCCATCGTCGGCGTCTCCGCCACGGGGACCAGCATCAACGCCCAGTTCGCTAAGATTAGTTGCAAGATCTCGAACCCATCCGCCCCATGTGAGCAGCCGTGAGACTCTCCCCCAGGATCACGCTGCTGATCGCTCTGGTTTTCGGGCTGCTAGCCGCCTTCCTGGCGCATGGACTTATCCAGGGGCGTCCTGCAGTGGTCGGCCGCACTATCGTCGTCGCCCGCGGACCAATCGCTGCAGGCGCCGTTCTGACTCCTGAGAACCTTCGCGAGGTGGCATGGCATGCGGCCGATCCGCTGGACGGATCCTTCGCGCATGTCGGTGACTTAGTGCGCGACGGGCGCCGCCTCGCCCTCGCGAGCATTCAGCGCAACGAGCCGATCCTCGCGCCCCGTGTTACGGCACCTAACCAGCGCGCAACGCTGTCCACCCAACTCGATGAAGGCATGCGCGCCGTCACAGTCCGCGTCGACGAGGTGCGGGGCGTCGCGGGCTTCGTCCTGCCCGGCGACCGCGTCGACGTGATCCTGACCCGCGGCGAGAACGGGGGCCTGGACTCGGCAGCCTTCGCCGACGTGCTTCTTCAGAACGCCAAGGTACTCGCAGTCGACCAGATCGCCACAGAAGGCCAGGATAAACCGACGGTGGCGCGAGCCGTCACCCTGGAGTTGACGCCCCAGCACGCTCAGAAGGTGGTGCTCGCGCAGGGCATCGGGCGGTTGTCCCTGGTCCTGCGCCAAGCCAACGAGGCCGACGACAGGCCGAGCATCCGCGTCACGGCGAGCGACCTCGGTTCGGGCGAAACGATCGAGCGCGACCGCATCGCCGAGCTGGAGAAGCGCCTCGAGTCGATGCGAAAGGCCGACGACGAAGCGCGCGCCGAAGCCGACCGGAAGGCGGCACAACGTCTGTCGGAGATGGAAGCGCGGATGCGGGAGCTCAATCGTCCCTCGGCCATGGCGTCAATGGGGCCTCCTGCTGCCGCCAAAGCGCTGCCGTCCGGATCGGTGATCAATGTCATCCGGAATGGTTCGAAGACTGAATCCTACACGGTTGCCGCGGAGCGGTGATCAGCGGCCGGCGATCGGGCTGATCGCCGACCCGGCGCTGGCGACAGGCCGCGGCGCCTATCGTGAGAACGGACAACAGGTACAGGTCTTCCAGTGCGATGCTTCATCGTTGGTGCGGATTCGCAAGGCGCCGCGCGGCTCGGCTCGGTTGCCGCCGATCTCGGCTTCACCGTGTCGACGGTCGCCGCGATGGATGCGCTTAGGATCGACAAGCAGTTCCTGGCGACGCCGCGGGCGCTCGTCCTGTTGGCCGATTCCTCCCTCGCGTTCGATGCCGCAGACTTCGCCGTGCAGGCAGCCGGGCAAGCCTTCGTGGTCCTCGTCGCCGACACCGTCGTGCCGGAGGCCTACAAGGCCTTGGTGCGCTCCGGCTCAGGCGAATGGATCCAGTGGGGAAGCTGCGAGGCGGAGCTTGCGGAGGTGGCGCTCAGCTTTTCCGCGCCCGCTCACAGCGACGGAGGCGCACGGGTCGTCAGCTTCCTGCCGAGCAAGGGCGGGGTCGGCAACACGACCTTGGTGATCGAGGCGGCGGTTCACTTGTCCAACCGGCTCGCCAACTCTCGTCGGGGAGGCGGACGCGTCGCCGTCCTCGACCTTAACCTTCAGGGAGGCACGCTGGCCGACTGCCTCGATGTTGAGCCCCGCTTCGACATCGCCGAGATCATAGGACGCCCTGAGCGCCTGGACGAGCAACTCATCGAAGTCTTCACCAGCCGCTACGCGAACCGCCTTGACATCTTCGCGAGCCCGATGCGCGCCTCGGCCGCCGAAGAGGTCGGACCGGGCCTCATTTTTACGTTCATCGACGCGATCAGCGCTCGCTACGACGCGATCCTTCTCGACTTGCCCGAGACCTGGCTCGCGTGGACCGACACGTTGATCCAGGGCTCGGACGCCGTCGTCGTAACTGGGACCACCACCGTGCCGGCCCTCCGCCGCCTATCCCTTCGGCTGGCGCATGTCGCCGGGTTGGGTGTTCCCGAGGGCAAGCGCGCCGTGGCAGTCAACCAGGTCTGCACTGACCTCTTCGGACGGTTTAAGCGCCGTCCCGAAATCGAGCGGGTACTTGACGGGCATCGCCTCTTCTTCGTGCGCCGTGACGGCTCTGCCCTCGAAGACGCCTCCGATTCCGGGCGCCCGCTGCTCGAGTCGGCCCCCGACAGCCGCGTCGGTCGCGACATTCGTCGCCTCGCGACCTGGATCGAGGGACTCGTCGCTGGCTCGGCCGCCGCCGCGAAGGGCGGCGAGGCCGACGCTCGGGAAACCGATCTCCGCAAGGCGCTCGGCCGGCAGGGGGGCGCCGCATGAAACCGGGTTTCTCCGACCGCTGGCGCGAGGCACCCGGCCGACCGGCTACCAACGAGACGACACCGGAACCGGCTCCGGCCGCGATCGCGCCCCGTGCTATCCTGCCTGACGCTCCGCCGCTGACGTCGACGCCCGGGACGGCGCTGATCGATGCTAAGGTCCGGCTCCACGGGCGCATCATCGACGAGTTCAACCTTGCACTGATCGACAAGCTGTCCGCGAGCGATCTCGCCCGGCAGGTGGTCCGCTACGTTGCGGACTATGCGACCCAGGAGCGGCTTACGCTCAATCAGCGCGAGTTGGAGGCCTTCGCCGCCGACATCGTTGACGAGATGATCGGCCTGGGACCGATTGAACCCCTTTTGAAGGATCCGAGCGTCACTGACATCCTCATCAACGCGCACATGTCGGTTTACGTCGAGCGGGGCGGCCAACTTCAACTCAGTCCCGTCCGCTTCAAGGACGAGGCGCACCTCCTGCGTATCGTCAACAAGATGGTCGCCGCCGTTGGCCGCCGCGTCGACGAATCATCGCCGATGGTCGATGCGCGCTTGCCCGACGGCTCGCGCGTCAACGTCGCGATCCGTCCTGTAGCGGTGGACGGACCGCTGGTCTCGATCCGAAAGTTTTCCAAGAAGCCGATCTTGATGGAGCGGCTGGTCGAGCTCGGTGCGCTGCGTCCGGCGATCGCCGAGCTGCTGAAGGCGGCGGTGAAGGGCCGCGTTTCCCTCGTCGTCTCCGGCGGAACGGGCTCGGGCAAGACCACCATGCTCAACGCCCTGTCCTCCTACATCCCATCGACCGAGCGGCTCATCACCATCGAGGATGCGGCGGAGCTGCAATTGCAGCAGCCCCATGTGGCCCGCCTGGAGACTAGGCCGCCATCTGTCGAGGGGCGGGGCGAGATCCGTCAGCGCGAGCTTTTGAAGAACGCCTTGCGCATGAGACCCGACCGCATCATCCTCGGCGAGTGCCGCGGCGAGGAAGCGTTCGACATGCTCCAAGCGATGAACACGGGCCACGAGGGCTCGATGACTACGGTGCACGCCAACACGCCTCGCGATGCGATGTCGCGCATCGAACAGATGATCGGCATGGCCGCTGCTAACATGTCGGTGTCGTCGGTGCGCAGCCAGATCGCGTCGGGCATCACCCTCATCCTCCAGCTGCAGCGCATGACCGACGGCAAGCGTCGCGTCACCAGCGTTGCCGAAATCACCGGCATGGAGGGCGATGTCATCCAGATGCAGGAAATCTATACGTTCGCGCGCGAAGGTGTGGACGATCGCGGGGCCGTCGTCGGACAGTTCCGGGCCACCGGCGTGCGACCGAAGTTCCTGACCGAGCTCCGCGCGCAGGGCGTCGAGATGCCAGGGGCGTTTTTCGATCCCCGAGCAGCGCTGTAACGCCATGTCGGTCGGATCCTTGCTGATCTACCTCGCGGTCTTCGCCGGGGTGGCGTTCGCCGTCCAACAGGGCCAGATTGCTGCCTCGACTCTCCTCCAGGGACGGAGCGCGACCCGCAGGCGCCTCGATGCGCTCGCAGGCGACACTATGCCCGACGAGCCCGCGGCTCTCCGTCGCCGCGCCTCGCGGCTCGGCACGTCAGCACCGGCTCGGGCGTTAGCGCGCCTATTCCTGCAATCCGGGACGGCGATGACGCCAGCGGGTCTCGGCAGCCTCGTCGCCGGACTGGCAGTCGTGCTGTTCGTCGTCCTGCCGTTGCCTAGCGCCCCCTTGCGGCTGCTCGCGGCGCTGATCGCCGCCAGCAGCCTTGTGCTCGCCTGGCTGCGCGTGAAGCGCGCGCGGCGCATCGCCAGCTTCGGCGAGCAGTTGCCGGAAGTCCTCGACGTCATCACGCGCTCGTTGCGCGCCGGCCACCCTCTGCCCGTCTCGATGGCGTTGGTCGCCCGCGAGATGCCTGAGCCGGCCAAGAGCGAATTCGCGCTCGTGGTCGATGAAGTCAATTACGGGCGCAGCTTTACCGAAGCCCTCGAGAACCTCTACCAGCGCGTCGGCTATCCGGAGTTGCGCTTCGTCGTCGCCGCGGTCTCAATCGGGCATCAAACGGGCGGCAACCTGGGAGAGATCCTGGCTCGCCTCTCGCGCATGCTGCGCGACCGCTTCCGCCTGTCGCGCAAAGTCCGGGCCCTGTCGGCGGAAGGTCGGTTCAGCGGCTACGCCCTGAGCATCCTGCCCGTAGGGTTGTTCGCCCTAATTAACATCCTCAGCCCGGCGTACTATGCCGAGTTCTGGAAGAGCCCGTCCTCGAGCACGGTTCTGGCAATCAGCCTCGTCCTCCTGCTGATCGGCAACGCCGTGATTCTCCGGCTGGTGAACCTAAAGGTTTGAGCGCCGTGATCGCGTCTGCGTGGGCCGTAGCCCAGTGATCCTGCTCCTCATCACGATCCTGGTGTTCGCATCCGGAGCGCTTCTCGCCGCCACGGGGATTCGACTGGTTGGGCAGCGCGACCGCGTGCGCCGCCGCTACGGCGTCATCGCCACGGTCGACTTCCCCGACGGCGAGGAGACGCGTGGGCCATGGATCGACCCGGCCCGCCTTGGCTTTGATCCGGCGGCGCAACGGGTCCTCAGAGCCGAGCTGATCCGCGCTGGATACTTTGAGCCGTCCGCAGTGACGACCTTTGCTCTGTCCCGCATCGCCCTGCTCTCGTTCCTGCCGCTCGCCGGCTTTGCAGCCGGCGCCGTCCTATTGCCGGTCTTCGGCCTCATGGAACAGGCGGCGTTGACGTTAACGCTTCTCGCCGTCGCCTACTATCTGCCGCGCGCCTACCTGAGCCGCCGACAACGGATCCTGGAGGTGCGCTACCGCCAGACGTTCCCCGATTTCCTCGACATGCTCGTGGTGTGCATCAATGCAGGCTTGAGCCTGGAAGCGGCGCTGCAACGAGCAGCGCGGGAGCTCGGCCGTGGTGACACAGAGTTCCGCACCAATCTCGACCTCATGGCCGGGGAGATGCGCGCCGGCAAAAGCACGGGCGAAGCGTTGCGAACGCTCGCCGAACGCCTGTGCCTTCGCGAGGCGCGCTCGTTCGCGGCCCTGCTTCAACAGACGATCGAACTCGGCACCGACCTGACTCAGGCCCTTACCGTCTTCTCCGATGAGATGCGCGACAAGCGCATGGCGCGCGCTGAAGAGAAGGCCGCGGCGCTCCCACCGAAGCTGACGCTTCCGCTCGGCCTCTTCATCTTCCCCGTCGTGCTGATTGCCGTTCTAGCTCCGGCTGTGATGCGCATAATGCACGTTCTGGCTGGTTGACGGCCGCCATGCCCGCCACGACCACGACAAGTCAGAGGGCGCTCAACCAGTGCGAGGAGGGCGCGGCGATCCTCGAATTCGCTCTGGTGCTGCCTTTGCTGCTGGTGCTGCTCGCCGGCGGGTTCGAACTCGGCCGGGCGCTCCTCGTCCAGTCCGCCATCACGGAGGCGGTTCGCGGAGGGACGCGCTACCTCGCACGCGTACCGGACCCGACCTGCCGTTCTGTCTGCTCGGCCGGGGCGGCCCACGCGGTGGCGCTCGCGACCGATCAAATCGTCGAGAACACGCGCCTCGCGCTGTCCCAGGTGCGGGTCTATCCCCTCCCGGATCCGCCCTCAGGCACCGTGATGATGATGGCGGAAGTCGTATTGTCCGTCGACATGCTCGGCTGGGTCGGTCTAAGCCCGACGATGAGGCTGACGGCCATCCATCAGGAGGCTCGCGTTGCGGAATGACGCGCCGCAGGTCCTGATCGGCGAGGAGGGGGCCGCATTGATCGAGGCTGCGCTCGTCCTGCCTCTCATCCTGCTACTTGTGTTCGGTCTAATGGAGGTGAGCTTTTATGCCTGGAACCTGAATCTGGCAGCCAAGGCGGTCCAGCTCGGCGTCCGTCGCGCGATCGTGTCCGATCCCGTCGCCACCGGTCCCGGCCTGGTTCGCACGGAGAGTGCTGCCTACTGGCGGGACCTCCCGCCGGGCCTGCGCTGTCTGCCGGCGGGGCGGGATCCGAGCCCCTGCCCGACCTTCGCCGTGACGTGCGATCTTTCTACTGGCTGTACGTGCCACGGGAATGCCTGCGGCTTCACCCCGTCGGGCGGGCGGCTCGCGCCGATCCTCGCCGCGATGCGAGCCGTATTGCCGGGCATCCGCTCGGAGAACGTGCAGGTGAGCTACGCGACTAACGCTCTCGGCTATGTCGGCCGGCCGCCGCCCGTACCGGTGGACGTCACCATTCGTCTCATTGGCCTTGAGTACGAGTCCCTCATCCTCGGCGACCTGATCGGACGCCGCATCCCGTTGCGCGCTTCCGCGACGCTCCCCGGCGAGGACCTTACATCCCGGTGATCGCCGATCCGCCTCGATCTCGGCAGATGCTGCGGCGCGCGGCGACCGTCCGGCAGGACGAAGCCGGTTTCGTACTCGTCTTCTTCGCCATCTGCATCCCAGCCCTGCTCGGCCTCATTGGACTGGCCGTGGACGGAGCGCGGCTCCTGATACTCGACACGCAGGCCGCCGCGATAGCCGATGCTGCGGCGCTCGCCGCCGCAAACCGCCTCGATCGCTCCGCTGGCGCCATAGCGGCGGCGCGCGGCGCAGCGCTCGCGCTCGACAACCGCGTCACGCTGGCCAACCTAGGTGGCGGGCGGCGCCTCAGCCTGCGATTCGCCGCCAACCTCTCGGACCTCAAGGCCGGCGCGACGAGCCCCCTCGCCGAGACCGCTGGCACCTCCGCGGTCTATGCGGAGGCGACGACGTCGGAGGTCTCGCTCGATGCGAGCCTGCTCGCCCTACTGGGGGGCCGTTCAGCACGCGTGCGACGCCGCGCCATCGCTGAATCGCAGTACTACGCCTGCGATGTAACCCCCGCCGTCCTGTGTCAGCCTGACCCGGACGCCTTCGCGGCGACCGTACGCCCCGGACGGCAGTACCTCCTACGCATGGATGGCAACCGCGTGGCTGGATCGATCGCGCTCCTCGACCGCCCCGACCGCGTCGGGACGCGTCAGAGCTTGCAAGATTTGGCGGGCGACAGGCCCCAGTTCTGCTACGGCGACGGCGTCGTCCTGCGCACCAACGTCGCGCCCACTGAATACGACGACGCGCTCAACATCCGCTTCGACCGCTACTTCGGACGCGCCGGACCGGTGGCCCCCGACCTCGCCGTTTATCCTCCGGCACCGATCGTGGTGCAGGGGCGGCGCTATGAGACCTGCGCCTCGCCGATCAACGGCTACAGCACAGCGCCGCCGTTCGCCTTGCCGCGCGACAGCGCCTTCCAGGGCCTGAGGCTGTCCGCTCCCTGGGACCAAGGGGCGGGAGATTGGCGCACGGCCGGACCGGTCGGCAGCCTCGGGGCGCGCTCTGCGCTCGACGAGTACGTGTTTTGGAACCACGACAACAAGTCGCCGAACCTTCAGGCGCGGCTGCGAGATTCGCCGACCCGCTGGGATCTTTATCTGCAAGAACTCGGCCTCGACCGAAGCAGCGAGGGCAAGCCCGTCGATACCCGAAGCTACGGGTCCGCAACTGCGACGATCCCGAGTGGTGGGCCGGCGAGCAGTCCCCTACGCGAGCGCGCGGCGCCAATTTGTTATGCTGGAACGCTGCCGCCAACGCAGGCGCGGCGACGCATCCTCTACCTGTCGATCGCGGATTGCACGGCCTTCCCTAGCGCGGCCACCGCCGCAAACCTTTCGCGAAGGGTGGCCAAGGTCTTCGTCACCGAACCGTCGGATCTCGGCGCGACACTGGTCGAATTCGTTGGGCTGCTCACGCCCGCCCAGGACGACGGCAAGCTGCGCCACGTGGTGCAGCTTGTCGAAACGGACTGACATCCGCGGACTGAGCAGCACAGGACCGAGGTCAGGCATAGCTTACTGGGGTGCCGTCGGCGAACGCCGTGGCCGGATGCAAATTGGGAGGATCCACAAAGTCGCGGAACGCTGCGATCGCCCGCGGACGCTGAAGCCGCAGAGGCGGACGGACGACGAGCGGGACCGGTATAGCGGGAGCGACGCTGCACGACGAGAAGGGGGCAGCACCTGCGGCGGTGCTGCCCCCTTCTCGTTTGCGCCGGTCGGTTAAAAGCTACCGGATCGTGCCGTTCGTTCCGTTAGGGAAGAAACCGGTCGGCGTGCCGTTGGCGTTGAGGTAGGCCACCCGAAGCACTTGTTGCGGCGTGCGGGCGAAGACGAGGCCGTCGACATCTGTCGGTGTGATGTTGATCGTTGCGTTGTCGCCGATGCCCTGATCATCCGCCTGGGGGCCGTCGACCGCGTCGCGGGCGCCAGAAATTAGGCTGGCCTGCTGCAGAAGGTTGCGCGAGTACAGGAAGGTGCGAATGGCCCCAGCTTGGTACGATTCCGTTGCGAGGAAGCCGGAGGCGTTGGCGAGGAAGGTCTTGTTGCGGATCAGCGGCGCGGCACCAGCGAGAGCCGTGACGCAGACGTCCTCGAAGATGAAGGCCGCTTGGAGGAAGTTGTTCTCGTTGGCGTAGGGATCGAAGGTGTCGTTCGGCCCAATCAGCCCGGCCGAGCGGGCCGCCAAGGTGAAGGCGAAAGCTAAGTCGATCGCAGGACGCGCGATCGGCGTGCCGCCAAGGACGTTGGTAATCGTCGCACGGAGGCTATTAACGTGAGCCCGCTCGTCACGGGCGAGTTCGTTGGCGAAGTTAGCGATGTATTGCGTTGCGAAGGTGATTTGCCGACCGCCCGAGACAGGACCGAGCGTGCCGGACCCACTGACCTCAGCATCAGTCAAGCCGCGCCCGACGGAGGCCCGCAGGTAGAATTCGGCGCCGAGATACTCGAAGTTGAGAGCGAAGTTGGCGATGTCTAAGTCGCTCGGCGCAGCCTGCGCGGCGGCGGTCGTAGCGCTTCCACCAAGGATGGCGGCTCCGAGTCCAGCGAGGCCTAGGGCCTGTATGAAGCCACGTCGGCCCTGGGCGACACTGACCTCCGGACCGTCGGCCGGCCGGAAAACATCGTTGGCGAAGCGGGGCATGCTTTGAGTCATGATCGGAAATACCTCGTCCTGAATGGAAGAATTGCGTTCGACTTAGCGGATGGTTCCATTGAGGCCATTCGGGAAGAAGCCGGTCGGTCGGGTATTAGCGTTCAGATAAACGATATTCAGTACCTGGGTGGTGGTCCGCCCCGGGGTGACGCCGGTCGTGGGGTTCGTCAGGACGATGTTGGCGGTGTTGGCATCGCCGATGCCTTGGTCGAGGTTGGTTCCCGGGTTCAAGGAATTGCGGGCGTTCGAGATAGCCTGCGCCTGCGCATAGAAGCCATTGACGTAGAGCTGTGTGCGGATGGCCCCGGCGTGATAGCCTTCGACCGCCAGGATCCGTGCCGCGCCGGATAGGTTCGCCGGATCGTTGATCAGCGGCCCCGCGCCAAGATAGGCGGACGTACCGACATCCTCGAAGATATAGGACGCGAGCAGGAAGTTTGCATCGTTCGCATAGGCGTCGAAGACGTCGTTCGGTCCGACGAGCCCAGCGGAGCGCGCGGCGAAAGTGAACGCCAAGTTGAGATCGATCGCTGGGCGTGCGACGCGGTTGGACCCGAGCGCCCGGCGCAAGGTGCGGACGTGCGCGAGTTCGTCGTTGGCGAGTTCGACGGCGATCTTGCGGATGTTCGGGTCTGCGAACGGTACCTGTCGACCGCCCGACACGGGCCCCGGGTTACCAACGCCGTCGACATCCGCGGCTGACAGACCCTGACCGTAGGCGGCCCGCTGATAAAACTCGGCTTCGAGATACTCGAGATTGAGCGCGAAATTGAAGATGTCGATGTCGGTCTGGGCGGACTGCGCTGCTGCCGGCTGAACATCCAGTCCGCCGAGAACGGCGACGCCCGCGGCGGCGAGCCCAACGGTCTGTATGAAAGCACGGCGCCCGGCCGCAAAATCGACGGCGTTGTCTTGCGAGGTCAGAGCCTTGCTGGCTCCACGCGTCAGATCATCAGTCACGGTGTGTCGCTCCAGCTGCACGAAGGTATCTGTAGCCTTAGTCGCCCAATGACCGCAGATATACTGTGCCAAGCTAGGACATTCCGTCCTACGATCAAGTGCAATTTTTTGCTTAAACCAATAACGTCTGTCGTGGAGGTGCCTAGCCCGGGCAAAAGCTCCTATGATATGTGGCGCCGGCGGTCATATCCATAACCTATGTTATGCTATAAAAATAAATTTGGATCTATAAAAATCATTAACCAGCTAAGTCTCCAGGAGCAAGCCTTGAGACTGCGTTAGGCAAATCGGCTACTAGTTCTCGAGCCGCAACGTATATCGTCTGTTCAAGTCTACCATATCCCCCCCCGTCCCAGCTCATACGCGCGATTGAGCCTTGCAGTTGTTCCGCGGTCCTAAAGCGGGACAGCTCGGTTCGGCCGCTCGCCAGCGCGCAAGATCTTGATGTTGTTGCGAACGACGGCGTTGGTCGGGTCGAGCCTCAAGGCACGTTCGAAATGCTGCAACGCCCGACGCTTGTCGCCCCGCAACAGATAGGAATATCCCAAGTTGTTGACTACTTCGAGAGTTTCGCCAAGGAGCCCAACAGCCTGGGCGTAGGCGTGATCGGCGAGTTCGAAGCGCGAAAGGTTGTCGTAAGCTGCGGCGAGCCCGATCCAGGACGGTGCATCGTTCTTATCCTTCTCCACGGCCTCGCGGAAATGCCGCTCGGCCATCCCGTAGTTTCCCGCGGCGAGGTCGGCTCGGCCGAGGCGATTTGTCTCGTTCGAGGTGAGGATGCCCGTGTCGAAGGCGGGAGGATCACTGGAAACGACCGACTCTCCGAAGAGCGGCGTCTGGCATCCTCCGACTAAGAGGACCGTGCACATCATTGTAGACAGACTGACGATCTTCACTGCGTCCTCAGACCTAATGTGCGGTGCGACCCCCGAACGGTCGCCTACTCGGTCGGGCCGCTGCAACGCACTCCCGCGTGTCAACGCCAGGTACGACCTAAAGCCAGGAAGCTACCGAACTAAGGCGTAGTTCTCGTTACCGCGGCGTTGCAGGGGTGGACTCTGTAGTGTCTCGCCCGCAGGCTTCCGCTGCGTCGCGAAAGGCTGGCGCGTCGCCGGCCGTTGACGCGAAGGAGAGATGGAACGCCATCGATCGGCCCAGCATGATCGAACTGGATCCCAGGTCGAGAAGCAAGCTAAGCGTATGCGAAGCTCCTGCGGAGGCGCGCAGTTCGAGAAGCACCATGTCGATCATCCGCTGATCCGTCAGTGTCAGGACGCCGCCCTGAACGGTCACGCGTGCGGTCGATGCCGCCCCGCCTGCCCGCATGAGTAGCCGGCCGGCTCCCGAGCCGCCGGACGTAGCGGCGATGGCGCCCGGCAACGTCAGGCGCAGGCGCCGGTCAGCTCCGGCGCATGACAGCAGCAGGCCGCCCGTGCTTGCAACGGACGTGGTGACACGCCGCGCCCGCAGGATCGTCGCTTCGGTGCCGAAGCGCTCGAGATCCCAGCCGTTCTGGCCGACGAGGGCGGTCACCTCCCGGGCGTGGCTGTGACCCTCACGGACTAAAAACAAGCCTGCGGCAACCAAGACGCGTGGGAGGATCACGCCCCGTCGGCGAGCGGGCAGGCTTCCGAACGCCCCCCCTTGGAGTCGCGCCAGATCGCCAGGACGAAGCCGGCATGACTTGTTGCGAACGCGACGAACGAGGTGATGATGATTAGGCCCACCGTCCATGTTTCGGCCCTGGGTCGCAGGCTGATCGCGGACAGCGAAGCCGTCGCCGGCCCGGTTTCGCTCGACAGCCCCGCATGGGCCAAGAGTAGCGCCGCGCCGAAGCTGAGATTGGCCATGAGCGCTACGGCCAAGCGGAGCCGCATCAGCCGGAAGGCGACGGCAACCGCCATCAGCGCCAGAACGATGGGTAGCGTCGAGGGGCCAAAGGCGCCATTCAAAGGTGAGGATTCGACACGAGCGCGCTCGAAGGAACGGAACACCACCACGTTGAGATACCATGCTAGGTCCCAGTTAGGGGAGGCGTCGAGAGCGTAAGTTGCGACCTCGGCCAGGGCGAAGGCGCCGAGGACGACAAGGGTACCGCAGGTTTGAATCGTCAGCATACGCGTCATCGGCGTATGGGCGCAGACGCCTCTTAAGATGACGTTTTCGAGGGTATCCACGTTGCCGATGCCCACGGGCGCGACGGAGGAAGAGGCCGATCGGTTCCCGACGCGGCGTACCGCGTTGGGCGTCGTTGGTCAGCAGTCGTCGGACGACCGCACCCGGGGACGGTGTTACTTTACGTTCCCGTTGAGGCCTTTGGGGAAGAAGCCGTTAGGCTGGGCTCCAGCGTTGAGGTAGACGATGCTGAGGACCTGCTGGGGGGTGCGCTGGAAGGCGATGCCGCTCGAATCCACCGGGGTGAGGTTCGAGGTGGTGGCGTTGCCGATGCCCTGGTCGAGGTCGCTGGCCCCGTCCAGCGAGTCGCGGGCGTCGGAGATGGCCTGGGCTTGGGTGTAGAGGCCTCGGCTGTAGAGCACCGTACGGATGATGCCGGCGTGGTAGGCTTCTACGGCGAGGATGCCAGCGGCGCCGGCGAGATTGGCCGGGTCTTTGATGAGCGGCGCGGCACCGTGATAGGCGGTGACGCCGACATCCTCGAAGATGAAGGCGGCCAAGAGGAAATTGGTTTCGTTGGCGAAGGCGTCGAAGGTGTCGTTGGGGCCGGCCAGGCCGGCGGCGCGGGCGGCGATGGTGAAGGCGAAGCCGAGGTCGATCGCGGGCCGCGCGACGGCGTTGCTGCCGAGGGCGGCGCGCAGGGTGTTGACGTGTTGCCGCTCGTTGCGCGCGATCTCGTTGGCGTAGTTGGCGATGATCTGGGACTGGAATGGCACGGCGCGGCCGCCGGCGACCGGACCGAGGGTGCCGGTTCCCTGGACCTCCGCGTCGGCCAAGCCCTGGCCGACGGAGGCCCGAAGGTAGAACTCAGCCTCGAGGTACTCGAGATTCAGGGCGAAGTTGAAGATGTCGGCATCGGTGATTGACTGCGCCGCGGCCGGGCTGTGGCCGACGTCGAAGCCCAGAAGCGTTGCGCCGACCACCCCGAGGCCCAGGGTCTGCAGGAAGGCGCGGCGTCCCGCCTCGAGGTTGATCGGCTGCGGAGCAGTATCGGCATCCAGAGTCTTAGCGTTCAAACGAAAATCAGATCGGGTCATGGAAAGGCGCTTCCTCGTTGTACCGACCGAGACGGGCGGAAGCTCTGGCTACGGCCTGGAACGCGAGAAGGTTTCAGAAAGCCTACCGCGCGGCATCGACCGGAGAACCGGTACGCTGATCCGCAGGCGCCCGGCCGTTCCTGCAGCGAGGCTCGGGTTCGCAGTCGGTGCGTCGTCGGCCGCATGACGATGCGGAGCGAGCCTGCGATCCTGAAGGATGCAACGTCACGGCTGCTGTCCGTCGTCAGATGATTTGGAACAGTGTGCGGGGTTCAGGAGCAGAGGCTTTGGTTTATCTGGGATGAGAGGTTAGGCGGCCTGCGCGTGATGGCGCCCGTGGCGATCCATGAGAGGCTGACGCTTGATGCGTTCTCGCTCGGCCAGGACTCTTTCGACGCGTCCGAAGTAGACGTCGGCGGACGTGAGGTTGCCGAGACTTTCGTGAGCTTGGCAGTGATCGTGATGCTCGACGAAGGCCGCCACCCGTGCTTCGAGTTCGCCAAGAAAGTAGGCGTATTCGAGGAGGATGCGGTTCTTGAGTGTCTGGTGCCAGCGCTCGATCTTGCCCGGCGTTTGCGGATGACACCGCACGCCGCTGATGTGGGTCATGCCCCGTGTACTAAGAGCGCCCAACAGAACCGTCTGATTTGGTTGAGTGCGATGAGGCTGGCAGCGAGGCTGGTGAAGGCTTCGTAGATGTCTGCACGTCGCTCGTAGCGCTCGGGCAGGCGACGGAAGCGGTTGAACCAAGCGTGCGTGCGCTACACCACCCACCGGTGCCGGCCCAGCCTCGCGCTGCTCTCGATGCCGCGGCGTGCGATGCGCAGTACAATCCCACGCGCTCGGCACTCGTGTCGGCGCGGTTCAGCGTCATAGGCTTTGTCAGCGTGCAGTTTGTCCGGGCAGTGTCGCGGCCGGCCCCGCCGACCGTTGCGCACGGGTGGAATGGCATCAAGGGTCGGTGCCATCATCACGCTGTCGTGCCGGTTGGCCCTACTCAGGCGGAAGCCGAGCGGCGTACCTCGCGCATCGGTGATGAGGTGGCGCTTCGTGCCCGCCTTGCCCCGGTCCGTCGGGTTCGGGCCGGTGGCAGAGCCCCTTTTTTGGCTGGGACAGAGGCGCTGTCTAAGCTCGCTCGGCTCCAGTTGATCTCGCCCGCCCCGTGCAGGCGCTCCAAGAGCACCTGATGCAGGCGCGCCCATACGCCGGCCGCCTGCCAGTCCCGTAAGCGGCGCCAGCAACTCATCCCGCAGCCGCAGCCCATCTCCGCTGGCAGCATCTCCCACGGAACGCCTGAGCGCAGCACGAACAGAATGCCGGTCAATGCAGCTCGGTTCTCGATCGGCCGTCGACCACCTTCTGGACGTGGGCGGGGCGGCGGCAGAAGCAATCTTAGTCCAGAGATCCTCGGGCAGAAGCGTACCAGCCGTCAATATTTACGCCCGCCCGCCCGCCCGATCCGTGCCCGTTCCGTTAGGCGCTCTTAGTCCGGCTTCGGTCCAGGCCTTGGCGTCCATAAGGACAGCGAACCGACCCTTGATGTCGGGATGCTGCTTGCCGGTGGTAGCGAACCACACCTCGGCGAAAAGCTCGCCTGAGGGGGTGGGGGTGTCGGCTACCTTCTTGATCAAGCTGTTGAGGCGGGCTGAGCGATCCATTCTACCCCTCGAATTGCAAATCCCTGCCATCAACGAGTCGTGCCGGAGCGCCGCCGAGATGATGCGCCTGCCAGCTGGCGACTGAACCTTCCGCCTGCGGTGGCTCGCATAGTGGCATCTCGAGTGCTTGGCGGCCTTCACCGCCTCGGGATCAAAGAACGGCACCAAGCGCCACGGAAAGTGGCTCCGCATGGTGGCAGCGCTGATCGACAAATCTTTAAGTATCTAATTACCGCGCGTCTTTGATTTTCCGTAGACAATATCCTTTAAATTCTCATGAGATAGTTCCAAATTCAAAGATTTCGGTCCAGAATGAATAAGATCATTATCGAGCATATTTGCATGGTGAATGATGTTAGCTAGAAGAACTATCGTATCAATGACAACATCACGAGCCATATCATTTTTATTGATGGCTTCAAGTTTTAAACTAGAAAAGTTAGACTTGTGGACCGCTATATGGCCAGAAAATCTTTCAAAAAAAAATCGACAGTAGAAGGATCGGTCTGGCTTACTTCGAATTCGTCCGCAATCCCGGATAAGCTTGATTGAAATATGTTACCGTTCAAGCCGTACTCGAAGCTGACATAGCGCTGGTCTAGCAAGAAGCACTTCCTAGCGTGATAGTAAAGATACATTCCGAATGATTCAAATGCTTCTCTAGATCTAGCGGAATCAAGAGACCTTTGCATAATCGATGTTTGTATATTGCTTTCTCTGGCTGCCGTCTGAAGTTCGATTCGTTGTTCATTAAGGACTTCTCTTGTATCAGCTAATTCTTCCCTCTGAATCCTAAGTTCTGTTCTCTGAAGTTGTGTAGCGACGAACAGCCATAGAAACGCGAGCGGGGCAAAGAACCCAGCGAGCACATCGCCGATGCTATTCAGTGGGAGTCGACCGGGCGTTGAGCCGGGCGGTTCGAAAAGCGACCCGACCTCTCCCCAGCGATCCCAGAGAACCAAGCAGCCAAAACTTAGATAGATCGCGGTCAGCGCGTACTAGGGCCAGAGCGTGTCGCTTCGAGCTTTGGTAGGGTCCGGAGAGGCAGCCATTTTCACGAGTGATCGTGTTCCATCCGTGTTGCACGGACCAGCCTACGCCCAGCCGTAACTCGTTGTAAACGTTAGGTTCGTGTTGCAAGCCATTGCAACACAATTTAGCGCGTACCAGGCATAAAAAAGCCCATCAAGTCATTGACCTGATGGGCTAATTGGTGGCGACCCCGGTTGGGCTCGAACCAACGACCTGCCGCTTAGAAGGCGGCTGCTCTATCCAGCTGAGCTACGGAGTCAGGGGTGCCGACGACGGTATGAGCCATGGGTCCATCCTGCGGTCAACCCTGGGCGTCACCGGTTCTCAGGTCGCGCCGGAGCGAACGCGCCGTGCTGCGCCGCGGTCGGGTCGCGTCTTGCGCTCGACGCGAGCCCCGATGGTTTGCGTCAGACGCCGCGCGCGGCTTCGACCTTGGCCAGCTCGACGGCGGCGCGCAGCTCGATGTCGGCGATCAGGCCGTCGAGGCGGGGATCGCCGCAGGTCTCGGCGCGCTCGGAGAGGCGCCCGGCGATGACCAGCAGCTCGTGGGTGGCGACGCGGCCGGACAGGAGGGAGGCCTTCAGCCGGTCGAGGCCGTCGAGCAGGTCGTGACCGCGCCGCGCCGAACGGCGGCGGCGCTCGTGCGGGGTGTCCGGCTCGCCCTGCAGCATCAGCATCGCATCGAGGCCGGCGAGCGTGGTCGTCGCGCCCGTGCCGGCGGTGCGCTGGGCGCCCGGCCCGGGGCCGACCTGGAAGCTCGGGCCGGACTCGGCCCTGCGCGTGCCTCCGACGGAGGTCGTCCCGAGAGGTCCCGGACGATTCTCGACACGCATCGCTTCGATCGCTCCCGACGGGCCGGAGGGGCCCGTGCCGAGTGTCGGTTCGACACGGTTAACGAGCGGTAAAAGCCCCGGCAGAAGCTGCCGGGTCGGCAGGGAACGCGCGCCTCACGATCGGTCCCGAAGGCGCCGCGTCCGAAGAGAGGCCAGCGTTTTCAGCGGGTTGCGCTTTTCGGCCGCCTGGCACGGGGCTGGCAGGAGAGTGCGGGTCCGCAACCCCGAAAAGCCCGGCATGCCCCAGCGCCACGCCCAGATCCGCGATCTCCTGCGCCTCGTCCTGGCGGCCGCCCTGCTCGTGCTCGGCGGCACGGCGGCGATGGCGCTGTCGCGGGTGAAGGACCTCGCGCAGATCGAGGGGGTCCGAGCCAACCAGCTCGTCGGCTACGGCATCGTCGTCGGCCTCAACGGCACCGGCGACACCCTGAACAACATCCCCTTCACCAAGCAGTCGCTGCAGGCGATGCTGGAGCGCCTCGGCGTCAACACCCGCGGCGCGACGATGCGCACGCAGAACCTCGCCGCGGTGATGGTGACGGCGAGCCTGCCGCCCTTCGCGGCGCAGGGCACCCGCATCGACGTCACCGTCTCGTCGCTCGGCGACGCGAAGTCGCTCCAGGGCGGCACCCTGCTGGTGACGCCGCTGCTCGGCGCCGACGGCGAGGTCTACGCGCTGGCGCAGGGCTCCGTCGCCATCGCCGGCTTCTCGGCGGAGGGCGATGCCGCCAAGATCACCCGCGGCGTGCCCACCAACGGGCGCATCGCCAACGGCGCCAACATCGAGCGCGAGATCGCGTTCAAGCTCACCGACGCCCGCTCGCTGCGGCTGTCGCTGCGCAACCCCGACTTCACCACCTCGAAGCGGATCGCCGCCGCGATCAACGACTTCATGGGCTCCGACACCGCCGAGCCGACCGACCCGGCCACGGTTACGATCCAGATCCCGGCCAAGTACAACGGCAACATGATCCGCCTGATCACCGAGATCGAGCAGCTCAAGGTCGAGCCGGACCAGACCGCCCGGGTGGTGGTCGACGAGCGCTCGGGGATCATCGTGATGGGCCGCGACGTGCGCGTCTCCACGGTGGCGATCGCCCAGGGCAACCTCACCGTCACGATCACCGAGCAGCCGCAGGTCAGCCAGCCGGCCCCGCTCTCGAACGGGCGCACCACGGTGGTGCCGCGCACCGGCGTGAAGGTCGACACCGGCGACGGCAACAAGCTCGCCCTGGTCAAGGAGGGCGTGACCCTGCGCGACCTCGTCGACGGCCTCAACGCCCTCGGCGTCGGCCCGCGCGACCTGATCTCGATCCTGCAGGCGATCAAGGCCGCGGGCGCGCTGCAGGCCGACATCGAGCTGATGTGATGCCCCCCTCCCCCAAGCTCCGGAGACACTAGACGATGCTACCGCTCGCAACCTTCGCGGTCTCCGCCGCCATCGGCGTCGGCAAGGCCATCACCGGCGCCGTGGCCGACACGACCTCGAAGACCGCCCAGGCCTCGACGGAGGCCGCCACGAAGAAGGCGCGCAAGACCGCGAACGACTTCGAGTCGATGTTCTTGGAATCGTCCCTCGACCGGCTGACCCAGTCGGAGGGGACCGACGGGCCCCTCGGCGAGAACGGCACCGGCGGCGGCGTCTACCGCTCGATGCTGACCAAGGAATATGCCGGCCAGATCATGAAGAGCGGCGGCGTCGGCATCGCCAACCAGGTGTTTTCCGAGATGATGAAGATGCAGGGCGGCGCCGGTGCCGGCGCGGGGGCGGCCCATGCCGCTTAATCCCGCCTTCCGCGTCTCCGACCGTGCCGGCGCCGACGCCCTCGTCGCCGAGGTGATGTCCACCATGCAGGCGCTGGAATCCGTGCTCGCCGCCGAGACCGGCCATGTCCGCGTCGGCCGCCTGCGCGAGGGTCTGGCCGAGGCGGAGGCCAAGGCGGCCCTGGCCGGCGCCTACCTTCAGGGGCTCGAGGTGGCTAAGGCCAACGCGGTCGCGCTGGCGCGCTTCGCGCCGGCGGGCGTCGAATTGCTGAAGGGCGCCCATCGTCGCTTCGCGCAGGCCGTCGAGGCCAACCAGGCGGTGCTCGGCACGGCGCGGACGGTCTCCGAGGGGCTGATCAAGTCGCTCGCCGCCGACCTCGGCCGCGCCAACACCCCGAGCGTCTACGGCCAGCCGTCGCGGGCGCCCTCCCCCTACGGCCGCGGCAACGCCAGCGGGCCGCTCTCGTTCTCACGCACCCTGTAGATCTCTCACGGCCGTCCGTTGCCGATCCGGACGAAGGTGCGGACCGGCCCGAGATCGGATTCGGTGCGGGTGTCGATCGCGAAGCGCCCCGCCGCCATCGGGGCGACGGCGACCTCGCGGCCGGCGCTCAGGTCGGCGCCGGCGCGGACGCGGCCCGACAGGCGCATGCAGGTCGCGCTGCCCGGTGCGCGCACGAAACCGGTGCCGTATCCCGGGCACGGCTGAGACGTCGCCTTGGGCGGCGCCTTCTCCCATTCGCGGGCCTCGCACGGCGACAGCCCGATCGCAGCGATCAGGATGACGCCGGCGATGCGATGCGATTGCCCGACGACGCCTTGCCCCGCCGCCGGCCTTCCCTGTTCACGCATCGCGGCCCCCGGCGGTTCGATCGGCCCACACGTCCCCTGCCCAGCGCGTCGGGCCATGCGGGGGCGTGCGCGATCCGATGGAGAGCGGGCGGGTGCCCGCGCCATGCCGAAGCAGGATAGCCCGCCGGATCAAGGACGATCAATCCGTCCCGCTGCGCCGGCGTCAGCTCATGTAGTTCACCAGCGATAGCTTCGAGAGCGACGAGGTGATCTGGTAGCTCGCCTGGAGCCGGTTCTGCATCTCCAGCAGCTTGGAGGCGACCTCCTCGATCGGCGCGCTCTCGACGCCGTCGACGGTGTTCTGCAGCGTCAGTCGCGTCGCCGCGTTCTGGGATTTCGCCGAGGTCAGGGTGCTGGCGGCCAGGCCGAAGTCGACGGCGATCGATTCGAGACTCGGATCGTCCGAGGCCTTGCCCAGGAGGGTGGAGGTCCGGCTCGTCAGGGCCGCGTACCGGCCTGTGACGGTGCTGCCGCTCGGATCGGCCATGCCGTCGACGGCGAGCGCGGCGAAGCCCGCGAGCGCCTTCTGGATCGGCACCTCGTTGGCGCGCGCGCCGACCGGGACGTCGAGATTGGCGCCGGCACGGACCGAGGCGGTGGCGCGCGGATCGGTGCTCGCGGCGTCGCCCTGGTACCAGATCACGGTGTCGGTCGAGGCGGCGTCCTTGTAGGTCGGCGTCGCGCCGGACGTATCGATGCGCTTGGGCGTCTGGCCGGAGGCGGTCGAGGCCGAGAAGAAGTCCTCCGCGGCGCGGGTGGTCGAGCTGGCCGAGAGCGGGCCGGCGGCGGCCGCCCCCAGCGCGGTGGTCACCGCCGCCTTCATGTTGGCCGCGGTGGTTGCCGCGTCCGCGCCGATGGCGAAGGTGCCGGTCGTGGCCGTTGTGCCGCTCGCCGCCGCGGTGAGCGTCACGCTGGTCTTGGTGCCGTCGTGCAGCGCCAGCTCGATCGTGATGCTGTCGCCGACCTTGGGCTGGCCCGACAGGCCGATGTCGTAGGCCGCATAGGCGCCGCCGCCGAAGGTCGCGTTCAGGACCGGCGTGTTGCCGCTCTGGACGCTGGCGACGGTGCCGCCCTGCGTTGCGGCGAAAGCGTTCAGCCCGGCGGCGGCGGCCGCAGGCGATCCGAACAGGCCGAACGCGGTGGTCGAACCCGCCGGGACGGATGCGGACGCCGTGAGGTCGAAGGATTTCTGGCTGCCGTCGGCGAGATTGACCGTGACGCGGAAGCTCTCTCCGGCGACCGGCGCATGATCGAGCCCGGTCACCGTCGCGGGCGTGGCGGTGTTCGTCGCGGCGGCCGTGATCGCGCCGGTGGCGGTCGCCGAAACGAGGCGGAACCCGAAATTCGCACGCGTCTCGCCGGTGGTGTCGGCTTGGTCCTCCGACAGCTGGAACGTGTTGCCGGCGCTGGTCGCGCCGAGCTGGAGCCGGCCGAGGCCGTCGGCTCCCAGGTCGGCGGCCTTCTGTTGCGCGACCAGGGTCGCGAGGCCGTCCTGCTTCGGCGTCGTCGTGCTGTCGCCGTTGAGGATGATGTCGGTCGACTTCACCGGCGCGGTGTCGGTGGTCCGGCCGCCGAACAGGTACTGCCCGGCCGAGCTCTGGCTCAGGGCGTCGATGGCGCCGTCGAGGTCGGCCCGATCGAGCTGGGCGGTGACGGTGGTGCCGACGCCTTGCGGATTCGTGGCGATGCCGCGGCGCAGGTCGCTCGTCAGCGTCGTGATCTGCTGCAGGCTGGTGGAGGCCAGCTGGACCCGCGTCTGCGCGGCGTCGATCCCGGCATCGTAGCCGTCGAGCGCGCTCAGCGTGGCGCGCGCCGTGAGGCTGCTGCTCCGCCCCGCGCCGAGGCCGCCATAGGTCTCCGCCGTGCGGCCGGTGGAGAGCTGCGTCGTCAGGGCGTCGAGCTGGCTCTTCATCGCGAGGAGCTGCGAGGTCGACCGCGTCGTCAGGTAGCTGCCGGCGGCGAAGGGGCTGATCGTCGTCATGTGCTGTCCCTCAGATCCGCAGGAGGGTGTCGAGCATGTCGCGGGCGGCGGTGAGCACCCGGGCGTTCGCGGAATAGGCGGTCTGCAGGGCGATGAGGTTCGACATCTCCTCGTCCACGCTGACGCCGGCCGACTTCGCGAACCGGCCCTGAGCGGTCGAGAGCGCGACGCTCTGGCCCGAATCGAGGCTGGACGCGTTGGCCGCCGCCGCTCCCTGCGCGGCGATGATGTCCTGCGCGAAGCTCGTCACGCTGGTCGCATAGGGCGCGGCGACGCCGCCGATCCCGCTCGACGACGAGAAGGTCTGCTGCGCGGTGGTCAGCGCGTCGTAGGCGAATTGCGCCCGCGTGGCGCTCGACCCGGTGTTCGCCGGTCCCGGCGCCGTCAGCGCCGCGGTGTTGGCGCCGAGGGCCGGGTTGACGGTGATGCGCTGCGCGAAGCCGGTGAGCTGCGAGCCGGCATCGAACGACCCGGTGAACAGGCCCTTGCCCGATCCGTCGACGAACAGCGCGATCTGCGGGTAGGCGGTGGAGAAGTCGGTCGCGCTCGTCGGCGCGGTCTTCGTCGCCGTGGCGGCCACCACGCTGAGGCCGCCGCTGCCCGACACCATGACGGTCGAGCCGCTGGCGGTCGCGGACAGCGCCGAGCCATAGCCGCCGCCGAGCTTCCCCAGCGCAAGCTGGACGCCGGCGAGGCCCTTGGTGACGTCGAAGGTCTGCGCCAGCGCGGTGCCGTCGTCGGTCAGGCTCGGGTCGACCGACGTCGAGTCGCCCTTCGACGCGATCAGGATGACGTTGCGCATCGACCCGTTCGCGGCCTTCACCGTGAGGGTCAGCGTGTTGCCGGGCTGCATCCCGGTGAGGTCGATCGCCGTGCCCGCCCCGCTGGCGGTGCCGGTCGTGCTGGTGTCGGTGAGCGCGCTCGCCATCCCGGCGGCGAGGTCGTCGAGCTGGCGCTGCACCTGCGGCAGCGTCGTGTCGCGCAGCTCGAGGTTGGCGGCGATCGATCCGGAGCGCAGCACGCCCGGCTCGCCGAGGTCGATCTTGCCGCCGCCGGGCGTCGTCGCCGTGATGGTGCCGACGCTCCGCTTCGATGGATCGTTCGAATAGGCCGAGTTGGGCCCGAGGGTGGTGCGGCCGTCGAAGCTGAGCGTCGCCGCCGTGCCGCCGGCGACGAGGTTCACGCCGGAGCTGGTCGAGATCGAGACGGTGCCGTCGCGGTGGTCGGCGGTCTGGATGTCGAGGTAGCCGGACAGCTCGGTGATCTTCTGGTCGCGCTGGTCCTGCAGGTCGGCCAGGGTGGAATCGTCCGTGGTCGATTGGATCTTCACGTTGAGCGCGGCGATGCCGCTCAGCAGCGTGCTGGCGCTGGCGGTCTGGGTGCCGAGGCTCGCCTCGATGCCGCTGCGCAGGGCCTGAACGCTCGTCGCGATGCCGTTGATGCTGCCGGCGAGGCCCGAGGCGGCGTTGAGCACCGTCGTGCGGGCGGCGGCCGAGGTCGGGTTCGCGGCCAAGGTCTGAAGCGAGCCGGTGAAGGTGTTGACCAGGCCGTCAAGCGCGGTCGCGCTGCCCGGCGTGCCGAACAGCGTGTCGACCTGCCCCGCGATGTCGGCCCTGGTGCTGGTATAGGCGGAGCCGGCGGTCTCGAGGCGGAGCTGCTTCAGGGCGGCGGCGTCGAAGCTGCGCGTGATCGTCCCGGTCGACACGCCGGAATTGCCGACGCCGGACGAGATTGTGGTGATCGTCCGCTTGACGTAGCCGGCGGTGCTCGCGTTGGCGACGTTCTGCGAGACCAGACCGATGGCGGTCTGCGTCGCCTTGAGGCCGGCGGTGGCCGTCTGGAGGGCGTTCAGAGCCATGGCGCCGGAGGTCCTCTCTCACTGCCGCGTGCGGATGACATGACCTCAGCGGATGATGTTGAGCAGATCCGACATCATCGTCTGCGCGGTCGACATCACCTTCGTGTTGGCCGAGTACGCCTGTTGGGTAACGATCATCTTTGAAAATTCGCTTGCAATGTCTGTGTTCGATGATTCGACGCTGGCGCCCACGATCGTGGACCCGTCGAGGCCGGCCAGCGGCACGCCCGAATCGAGCGTCTGCGCGTAGGTCCCGTTCGACAGCGGCTTGAGCCCGTCCGGATTGATGAAGCGCGCGATGCCGACCGAGGCGAGCTTCACTGAGGAGCCGTTCGAGAAGGCGCCCATGATGCTGCCGTCGGTCCCGACCGAGACGGAGTTCAGGGTTCCGGCTGCGTAGCCGTCCTGCGTCAGGGCGTTCGTGGTCACCGCGCCGGACGCGGCGGCGTACTGGGTCAGCGTGGTCTTGTCGAAGGCGATGTTGATGCTGCCGAGATTGGTCCCGTTCACCGTCATGTCGGTGATCGTCGCGTCGCCGCCGGAGGGCTGGATCAGCTGTCCGCTGCTGTCGAAGGTAAAGCCGCTGCCCGCGTTGGTCCAGGCGCTCTTGGTTTGGTCGGCCGAGCTGTCGGCGGCGTAGAACAGGTTCCAGATCGCCGGCTGGGCCGCGGTCGCCGGCGTCGTGGTCGCATCCGCGAGTTTGGCGTCCTGGATCTTCGCCCAGCGGGTGGTGACCTGAACCGGTGCGCCGGTCGTGGTGTAGGCGGTCAGCGACGGGCCGGCGATGCTGCTGTTGACGAACGCGGGAGCGTTTCCGGCGCTGACCTGCTTGTTCGCCGTGGCGGTGCCGTCGGTCGCGGTGACGAGCGCGCTGGTGTCCGGGAGCCCGTTGGCGTCCTCCGGCGTGTAGAGCGCGGATCCACCGGCCTTGGACGCGTTGGTCGTGGCCGGCGTCGCCGGCAGGTTCGCGCCGTAGGTGATCGTGGTGGTCGGCTTCGCCGCCAGCGTCTGGTTGGCGATCTTGATCGGGCCGGAACTCGAGACCTGGCCCGTCACCGCATCGTAGTTCTGGCCCTGCAGGTAGCTCCCGGCGCCGTTGACGAGGAAGCCGTCCTTGTCCGGGGCGAAGTCGCCGCGCCGGGTATAGACCGGCGTGCCGGAGAAGGCGGCCTGCCCGTTGGCGTCCCCGGTCTTGGCCTGGACGGTGAAGAACCCGTCGCCGTTGACCGCCATGTTGGTCGCGACGGTCGACGAGGCGATGTTGCCCTGGAGGCTGTTGGTCAGCTGCGACTGGGCCAGCACCGTGCCGGCGACCTCATGCTTCGGCGTCTGCTCGGCCAGCAGGTCGACGAAGCTCGTGTCGATGCGCTTGTACCCGGTGGTCTGCGAGTTCGCGATGTTCCCGGAGATGTTGTCGATGGCGTAGGACTGGGCCTTCAGGCCCGAGACCGCCGTCTGCAACGCGGTGAAGATGTCCATGGCGC
Source organism: Methylobacterium sp. E-041 (assembly GCF_022829665.1). Taxonomy (NCBI): domain Bacteria; kingdom Pseudomonadati; phylum Pseudomonadota; class Alphaproteobacteria; order Hyphomicrobiales; family Methylobacteriaceae; genus Methylobacterium; species Methylobacterium sp. E-041. The sequence continues at coordinate 35,322 of NZ_JAKSYQ010000300.1, forward strand.
GCCGTCTTTCCCGGGTCGGCGACGCGCATGTGGCGGTCGCCTGATCGGGGATCGGCGCGCAACCGCCGTGCCAGGGCCAAGCCCTTGATATCGTTGAGCCGCCGTCGCCGAACCCGGCAGAAACCCACCGTTCCGGTCCGCCGACCCGGCAGCTTCTGCCGGCTGCGGCAGCGTTTACCGGCCCTTATCGTTGGCGCGGTAGAACCCGACGTCGTCCGCGGGACTCGGGACCCACATGCGTGCCAAGCGAACGAGCCTCGTCCACCTGATCTACTTCTCGCGCCTGACCCTGTCGTCGGACGTGCAGGTCCGCACCGGCCAGGTCGGCGAGATCACCCGGCACGCGCAGAAAAAGAACGAGTTCTCGGTGATCACCAGCTTCCTGCTGGTGGAGCAGAACTTCGCCGCGCAGGTGATCGAGGGCGAGCGCACCTCGGTGCACGAGACCTTCAACCGCATCTTCGCCGACGACCGCCACCGCGACGTGCAGATCTGCGAATGGCGCGAGATCACCAAGCGCGAGTTCGTCAATTCCTGCCGCAGCAGCATCCGCTCGTCGACGACCGACCCGCACTTCGCCAAGGCGAACCTGCTGCCGATGTTCCAGCGCGGCACGCCCAAGGCGAGCTCGATCCACGCGCTGGCGCTCGCGCTTCAGGCCGAGGAGATGTCCAAGCAGGGTATCGACCACCTCTTCATCTAAGGCGGGTCATTTCATTCCGGTGCAATCTCCGGGATGGAAGAGAGCAGTTTTTTCATCCCTTTCACCTAATCTCGCGATCGGACCTTGAACCCACGGCCCGCTCCATGCCGCAGACGATGTCATGACCGAGACGCCACCGATCCTCATCATTGACGACCAGGAAAAGCTCCTCCGCCTCATCGTGATGCTGATGAATCGCATCGGCTTCCCGGATGTCGAGGGCGTGACCGACGGCGTCGTGGCGCTGGAGCGGCTGCGCGAGCGGAAATACGCCCTCGTCATCTCCGACCTCGACATGGAGCCGATGGACGGCATCAGCCTGCTGCGCGAGATCCGCGCCGACGACGCGCTGATGAACACACCCTTCATCCTGACCGAGACGTCGTTCAACTTCGAGGACATCAACGTCGCCCACCAGGCCGGGGCCGACGCCTTCATCCTCAAGCCGTTCGACATGGCGGTGCTGAAGACCAAGCTGAAGCAGGTCCTCAACCGCAAGCCGCGCAAGCGCGAGGCGCCGATGGCCTCGGAATCGACACTCAGCGTCGATTTCCCGATGCTGGGCAAGTACTGATCCCGCGCCGGCGGCCGATCCGCGCCGGCGCTCAGGCCTGGCGCTTCTGGTAGTCCTTGATGTCGGTGAAGCGCACCGCCGGGTAGCGCTCCTCCTCGTAGCGCAGCGAGAAGGCGGTGGTCGCCATGAACACCGGGGCGCCGTCGAGGTCCTTCGCCATGGCCGAGCCGTGCGAATCGATGAACTTGTCGAGCTCAACCTCCGAATCCGACGCCACCCAGCGGCAGACCGAGAAGCGCGTCGCGTCGTAGTCGATCGGCAGGCCGTACTCGCCCTGGAGCCGCTCCTTCAGCACGTCGAGCTGCAGCGCGCCGACCACGCCGACGATCGCGCCCGAGCCGTCCTGCGGCACGAAGACCTGGACGACGCCCTCCTCGCCCATCTGCTGCAACGCCTCGCGCAGCTTCTTCGCCTTCATCGCGTCGGTGAGCTTGATCCGGCGCAGCAATTCGGGAGCGAAGCTCGGCACGCCGCGGAAGACGATGTCCTCGCCCTCGGTCAGCGTGTCGCCGATGCGCAACGTGCCGTGGTTCGGGATGCCGACCACATCGCCGGCGAAGGCCTCGTCGGCGATGGCGCGGTCCTGCGCGAAGAAGAATTGCGGGGCCGAGAGCGACATCGGCTTGCCGGTGCGCACGAGCTTCGCCTTCATCCCGCGCCGGAGCTGGCCGGAGCAGACCCGCATGAAGGCGATGCGGTCGCGGTGGTTCGGATCCATGTTCGCCTGGATCTTGAAGACGAAGCCGGTCATCTTCGGCTCGGTCGGGGCGACGGTGCGCTTGTCGCAATCCTGCCCGCGCGGCGGCGGCGCGAAGCGGGCGAGCCCGTCGATGAGGTCGCGCACGCCGAAATTGCGCAGGGCCGAGCCGAAGAAGACGGGCGAGAGATGGCCCTCGCGGAACGCCTCGAGATCGAAGGCCTTCAGCCCGCCCTCGGCGAGCTCGACCTCCTCGCGCCAGGCATCGGCCTCGCCGTTCTCGGTGAGCAGCCGGTCGAACAGCGGATCGGCGAAGCCGGCGACCGCTTCCGTCCCGGCGTCGTCGGCCGCGTCGAAGCGGCGGACCCGGTTGCCGCCGAGCTCGTAGGTGCCGGCGAAGTTGCGGCCGCGGCCGATCGGCCAGGTGATCGGCGCGACGTCGAGCGCCAGCGTCTTCTCGATCTCGTCGAGCAACTCGAAGGGCTCGCGCGCCTCGCGGTCGAGCTTGTTCACGAAGGTGACGATCGGGATGTCCCGCAGCCGGCACACCTCGAACAGTTTTCGCGTCCGCGCCTCGATGCCTTTTGCGGCGTCGATGACCATCACCGCGGAATCGACCGCCGTGAGGGTGCGATAGGTGTCCTCGGAAAAATCCTCGTGGCCCGGCGTGTCGAGCAAGTTGAAGACGCAGTCGCCGTACTCGAAGGTCATCACCGAGGTGACGACCGAGATGCCGCGCTCCTTCTCGATGCCCATCCAGTCCGAGCGGGTCGAGACGCGGTTGCGCTTGGCCTTGACCTCGCCCGCGAGCTGGATCGCGCCGCCGAACAGCAGCAGCTTCTCCGTCAGCGTGGTCTTGCCGGCATCCGGGTGCGAGATGATCGCGAAGGTGCGCCGCCGCGCCACCGGATCGGCGGGCGGCCTCGCCTCGGTCTTGGTCTGCGGCTGCATCAGCATCGTCAAAACGGCTCTCAGACCCGCATCCGGGGTCGGTGTCGTGGAGTTTCGGGCGGGCCTCCACACCCTTCGAACGGGGCGACCGACCTTTGCGCCCTCCTCTAGGCGCCCGGCCGCCGCTTGGCAAAGACGCGCTGGCGAAGCGACCGGCTCAGCCGCGGCCGATGAACGGCATCGCCGTGGCGGTCAGCGTCATGAACTGGACGTTGGCCGAGAGCGGCAACCCGGCCATGTAGAGAACGGCCTCGGCGACGTGCCGCGCATCCATCACCGGCTCCTGCCGGATCGACCCGTCGGCCTGCCGGACGCCGGCGGCGAACCCGTCGGTCATCTCGGTGGCGGCGTTGCCGATGTCGATCTGGCCGCAAGCGATGTCGTAGGGCCGCCCGTCGAGCGAGGTCGCGCGCGTCAGCCCGGTGATCGCGTGCTTGGTGGCCGCGTAGGGCGCCGAGTGCGGCCGCGGCACGTGGGCCGAGACGGAGCCGTTGTTGATGATCCGGCCGCCGCGGGGATCCTGCCGCTTCATCATCCGGAACGCGCCCTGCGTGCACAGGAACGCGCCGGTGAGGTTGGTGTCGACGCTGGCCCGCCAATCCTCGAGCGAAACCGCGTCGATGGCGGCGGCCGGCGTGAAGATGCCGGCATTGTTGAATAGGAGGTCGAGCCGGCCATGCGCCGCCGCCACGCGGGAAAACAGCCGATCCACCGAAGCCGGATCGGTGACGTCGGCTTCGACGACGAGCGCCGCGCCGATCTCGCCCGCCACCACGTCCAGAGCTGCGCGCCGCCGGCCGGCCAGCACGACGGCATAGCCGGCCCGCCCGAGCGCCAACGCCACCACCCGCCCGAGGCCGGACCCCGCCCCCGTCACCAAAGCCACCCTGCCGCCCATCGCGCGCCTCTCCACCGCCCCTGTCAAACCAGTTGCCTGTCCGCCCATCCACGTCTAGACAGCGCCGTCCTCTGGTGGGGCGTCGCCAAGTGGTAAGGCAGCGGTTTTTGGTACCGCCATTCCCAGGTTCGAATCCTGGCGCCCCAGCCAAAGGCCCAGGATTCTTAGCCGACCGTTGATTTCTCGGCTGTTTTCGGACCCGCCCGGGCCGACCGCTCCGTCCAGGTCCACTCGGGAGGTCCACTTGTCCGGACGGCAGGGATTCCTGCCTTGTCTCGCACCCACCTCCGCCGTCGCCGACAAACGGTCTTTTTTCGCCGTATCATCCCCCGTGACCTGCGCCAGCGGTTCGGCCAGCGTGAGATCCTGCGCTCTCTCGGCCACGCCACGCCCGGCGAGGCTCGTCGGATGGCGCAACGCCTGTGGGATGGGACAGAGACCTTGTTCACCCTCGTCCGTTTCAACCGGTCTCTCACGCGCGCCGATATCGCTCGGCTCGCGGAAGAGTACCTCGAATCCGAGTCTCTCAAGCACGATGGCCTGCTCGCCACCATTGGGCACTTTCCGGAACTCGAGGATCTCCCTCCGTCCGACAGCCCGGCCTCCGAAGACGAGATCGACGATAGCAGCGATCCCGCCCCGGACGCTCCGAAGGGGACCCTTAATGACCCAGCCGAATGGCTCGACCTTTATGAGAGCCGATTGAACGGCCTGAAGCGCGACCGATCACTCAACAATTTTACGGCCGTTCGCGACACCGCAAAGGATCTCGCTGCGCGCAACGAGATCGACCTCGACTCGTACCCCCATGCAAACGCGCTTTGCCGCGCCTTGCTCGACGCCGACATCACGATCACCGAGGAGAAGCTGACCTTTCTCCGCGACGTCGTTCTGCCTCACCACCCTCGGCACACGACGACCCGTCGTACGATCGCACCGGCTCCGCTCTCCCAGCCCAGGGCACCAGAACCCGCGATGCTGCGCGGGGCACAAAAGCTTTTTAGCGAGAGCTGGGCGATTTATGCGCGGGACCGCGTCGACAGCGGTGACTGGAAAGCGTCGAATGAACGGCAAGCCCGGTCGACGGGACGCATGTTCGTCGAGATCTGCGGGGACAAGCCGCTGAGCGCCTATGGGTCGGCGGATGGGGCTGCCTTCAAGCGTGCTCTGCTCGCGTTGCCGGCCAACTACGACAAGAACACCGAGTGGCGCGACATCCAGCGCCGGTGCGGCATCCGTGGCTTGATCGACCATTGCAGCGGCAAGCCCGGGATCGATCGACTGAAGCCGCAAACCTTCAATCGGCACCTGGCCGCCTTGTCGGGCATCTGGCCTTGGGCCCAGACCAACGAAGTCGTCGCCAAGGGTCTCCCCTCGATCTTTGAAGGTCTGCACATCAACCTGAAGCGCGCGCGAGGAAAGCTCCATAGAGCGCGAGACGAACGGCCGATGTGGGATCAGACCGAACTCGCGGACGTTCTGAATGCACCCTTGTTCACGGGTGTTCGAAGTCGTCGGAGCTGGAAAAGGCCGGGACCGAACGTCTTGCGCGACGAGCGGTACTGGGGCGTCCTGATCGGCTGTCACAGCGGTATGCGTCGTGGCGAACTCTTCCAGCTCCGCGTGCGGCACGTCGTGCAGGATGCAGAGACCGGTATTTGGTACTTCAATTTGACGGAACGAACCCTCGAGCTGAAAGCGGAGGGCAGTGCCCGCTGGGTCCCTCTTCATCAAAATCTGCTGAAGCTGGGCTTGCTTGAAGCGTTGGTACACCGACGAGGAGAGCATGAATTGCTCTTGCCGGAGGGCGATGAAGGCCCCGAGCAACAGGATGATCTCGACGACGGCGACAGCGCGTCATCTGGCAGCGCCTTCGGAAAGTGGTTTCAGCGCTTCAAATCGGAATACGGCGTGCGTAATGAGGTGGTGTTTCATTCCTTCCGGCACACGGTGACAACGCTTCTTTGCAATGTCGGGGTTCAGCGAGAATTCGTGGAAGAGCTCATCGGCCATGAAAGCAAGGAAAGGCGTTCTGAAATCAAGCGTTACAATAAGGGCCAAACCCTGTTAATGCTCAAAAATGTCATCGATCGACTTGTTCTTCCGATAGACTTGAAGAGAATCATGGAAGCGGCGCCGACCGACGGTCCTTGCGCAGCGTTCCATCCAAGACAGCCGTCGGCCCTATAGAATACGACAGGACGATTCGTATTGGGCTTTGATCGGCGCAATATTAATTATAATATAAAAGCTGATATGCTCCCGAAAGTGTTAATTATACAATGCGACAGTCAAGATTGTTTAAAACGCTTTACCTGCGTTCCGAAAGAGAATTCGATTTAATGCAATCAGCCGTGTGCGTAAAAGCCGTTTGCGGCACGAGGATGCGGCCGCAATTTCCGCTTACAGGCTATTCCTGACGCTGACATCTATGACCGGGTAGGGTGGTTTCCTGCTCGTCCGCTTCCGGAGAGCGGATGCATCGAAGCGGACATAGCCCCTGGGACCGCTCACGACCCCTTGCCGACCTTCGGAAGGTCCGCTCCCAGGCTGTTGAGGTACAGGCCAACGTCCGGGTTGGGTGGTTTCCTGCCCGTCCGCTTCTGGAAGGCGGATGCATTGAAGCAGACATAGCCGCGGGGACCGCTCCCGACCCTTCTCGGACCCTCGAAAGGTCCGCTTCGCAACAGCTTGGTGGAGGATGATCTACATCTGGATCAGGTGGGGAGCAGGGGTTCAATGGATGCGTCAGGGATGTCCGGTATTCGGGTTGAGCCAGCCGGGCCCGTCATTCCCCAAGCAGCCGCAATCTGGAAACCTTCGACACCGCTTCGCGGGTACGTTACCGACCCATGATGCGTTTGCGCCGCTGCCACTTGGCAACTTTGTGCAACAGGCGGGAGAGATCTTCGACCGAGTAGGGCTTGTGCAGTAGCTCGAAGCCGTAGGTGCCATTCTGCGCCAGGACGTGGCTATAGCCCGATGCCAGTAGGACGGGGAGGTCGTGGTATTCCGAGCGGATGCGGTGTGCGAGGTCAATGCCGTTCATGCCGGGCATCACGACATCGGAGAACACCACGTCGAAGCGGTCAGCATCTTTCGCGAGTTCGGCCAGTGCCTCCTCGGCGTTGGCTGCCCAGACTGTCACGTAGCCAAGGTCCGCCAATGTCTGAACCGCGAAGGTACCGACCTCGACGTTGTCCTCCACCACCAGCACGCAGGTGCCGTGGCCATCCATCAAGGGCTCCAAGTAGTCGGTGCCCGTCGCCGGCGCAGCGTTTCCGATACGTGGGAGATACAAGGTGAAGGCGCTGCCCTTACCGACCGTACTCGTCACCGTGACCTCGCCGCCCGACTGCTTGGCGAAGCCGAACACCTGTGACAAGCCAAGGCCGGTGCCCTGGCCGACCCCCTTGGTGGTGAAGAACGGCTCGAAGATCTGCTCCAGACGTTCCTCGGGGATGCCGCTGCCGGTGTCGATGATCGAGACGGCCACGAACGCGCCTGCGACAGCCCCGTGGGTTCGGACGGCCGGCATTTGCTCAACGGCCTCCACACTGATCGTGATCTGACCTTCGCCGTCCATCGCATCACGCGCATTGATGGCCATGTTGACTAGGGCCGTGTCGAACTGGCTCGGATCGGCGTTGAGGAAGCAGGGTACGTTCGGAAGCTCCGTCACGATCCTGATCCGGGAGCCGGTCAGGGTTCCCATCATGTCGCTGATCGCTCGTACGCTCTCGGTGGCGTCGAACACCTCCGGTTTAAGTGTCTGCCGCCGCGCGAATGCGAGGAGTTGACCTGTCAACTTTGCGGCGCGGTCCACTGTATCTGAGATCGCTGTGACGTAGCGGGTCCGCCGCTCAGGGGCGAGATCGGGCCGCTTCAGCAGGTCGGTTGAGGATTTGATGACCGTCAGGAGGTTGTTGAAGTCATGCGCCACGCCTCCGGTGAGCTGCCCGATGGCTTCCAGCTTCTGAGACTGGCGAAGGGCTTCCTCCGCCCTCAACAAGGCGCCAGCCTGCTGTTTGCCGACGGTGATATCGCGGCCTGTGGCGTAGGTCATGTCGCCGGCCGGAGCCCCTACCCACGAGATCCAGCGGACGGAACCATCTTTGTGGCGGTAACGGTTCTCGATCCTGGGCAGCCCACCTTCCGCCGCAAGCTCGACGGCATCCGTCGTCTCGTTATGGTCGTCAGGGATGACGAACTCATTGACGTGGTGGCCGACCAGTTCGTCCGCGCCATAGCCGAGAACCGTCATCCACGCTGGGTTCACGCGCCGGAACACACCCTCGAAGTCGATGATGAGCATCAGGTCGGGTGAAGTCTCCCACATGCGGTCGCGCTCGACCGTCCGCGCCGCCAGCTCCGCCTCGCTCTCTTTGATCGCCGTGATGTCGCGCGCGGAGCAATAAACCTTGCCCTCATCCGGAACCGCGACCCAAGACAACCAGCGCCACGTGCCATCCCTGTGTCGGTAGCGGTTCTCGAACCGGAGCGCGGGTGATCCGAGCTGGATCGCCGCGTCCCAAGCCGCATGCGTCACCGCTTGGTCGTCGGGGTGGATGAAATCGAAGAAGACCGTGCGGGCAACCTCCTCTTCCGACCAGCCCAGCACGTCAGCCCAGGCGGGGTTGGACGCCTCGAAGTACCCGTCCGCGTTGAGCACACCCATGATGTCGGGGCTCACCCGCCACGTCTTGCCTCGTGCCAGCGCACGCTCAGCGACCTTGTGCTCTAAATCAACGTTCAGGTCGCGCAGCGCGGTTGCCGTGCGGTGCTGCTCCGTGAACTCCACGCCCTGATTGAGCAGGCCGAGAATGCTGCCCTTCTCGCCGCGAATGGGTGTGGCGGTGATGTTCCAGTAGGTGATCTCACGTATGCCGCGCCGGACCATCGGCAGTTCCACGTCGGTCTGAGCGAAGCCTTCCCCCGTCGCCATCGTTTGATGGAACGGAGCCGCGATGAGATCCCAGGTCTCGCCCCAGACCTCTGCGACCGGGAGGCCGAGCGCGTGCGGATGACGGTCGGCCAGCGAAGGCACGTAGGCATCGTTGTAGAGCATGATGAGATCTGGTCCCCAGAGGACCGTGCTCAACATGGGCGAGTTCAGGCAGGCGGAGACCATCGAGAGTAGCGGCAATGGCCACGTGTCCAGGGGACCGAGCGGTGTCGCGGCCCAATCATGGGCGCGCATCCGTTCTCCCATCTCGCCTCCACCGGCGAGGAAGGTGTTCCGGTGGTCCGTCGTGTCAAGCACGGACGTTCGACTTCGGTGCCGCGTTCGACCTATCCCGGCGCATCACTGTTTCATCGCGGTCGAGCAGCCGCAGTGCAGCCCGCACGACCTCGCTGGCGCTAGCGAAGCGGCCGGACTGGATGCACGCCCTCACGAGGGCGTCCTGCTCCTGGGTGATCGAGACAGTGAGTGTTCTGCGCACAGGCATGGCCATCGGAATGCTGTGCGGTGTACGAAGGCTTCTTACAAGACCAATCCCGCCAGAGCCGGCAGATTGTCTGCTGCTGGACAAGTCCGGACCTTGCGGCATGTCGCTAGGATGGTGCGCGTTGGGTCGCTGGCGGAACGTCCGCTTCAGGGCGAAGGGTCAGGGTCCGCTCCCCACCCCGAGCCGACGTTGCCGGACGGCCGACGAATGGCCGCTTTCGGGAAGCGCCCATGCCGATCTAAGCGGCCGGGTTGGGTCGGAAGCGGGAGGACCGCTCAGGGGCACTCGACGTCAGAGAGCCCTGCGATTGGATCGAGTGGGAAGTGGTCGTTGCGGCCTGTCCAACGGGAAGGCCCTATCTCTCCCCCGCAGAGGAGATGAGTTATGCCGACACAGACAGTCCTGGCCGCTGCAACGGCCCTGGCGCTTGGACAAGGAACGCCGCAGCCGCTTCCCTCCACCCAGGCTACGACGACTTACCATCGGGTCGAGGTAAATGGTGTTGGCATCTTCTACCGCGAGGCAGGGCCGCGCGATGCGCCCACGATCTTACTGCTGCACGGCTATCCGTCGTCATCCCGGCAGTGGGACCCGCTGCTGCCGCTGCTCGCCGATCGCTACCACCTGATCGCGCCGGACTACCCTGGCTTCGGTCAGAGCGATGCGCCGACGCCCGCGCAATACACCTATACCTTCGACAACCTCGCCGCGACGATGGAGGGCTTGACCGCGCAACTCGGCCTCGCGCGGTACACGCTGTTCATGCAGGATTACGGCGGCCCGGTCGGCTTCCGCATGGCGCTCGCCCATCCCGACCGGGTGAGCGCGCTGATCGTCCAGAACGCCAACGCCTACGTGGAGGGGCTCGGAGCGAAGTGGCAGGGCATCGGCCAGTACTGGGCCGACCCCGCAGCCCATCCCGAGCAGGTCGACGCCTTCATGTCCCTCGAAGGCGCCAAGCAGCGCCATCTCGGCACCAGCCCGAACCCGGAGCGGTACAACCCGGACACCTGGATGGACGAGTACGCGATCCTGTCCCGGCCGGGTGAGCGGGACATCCAGGCGGCCCTCCTTTCCGACTACCAAACGAACGTCGCATCCTATCCAGCTTGGCAGGCGTGGATGCGCGCGCAACCGCTGCCGACCCTCGTGCTGGGTCGTGTCCCAGGCGGTGGTGTAGCTGAGGGGTGGTCATCGGCGGTTGCCGGGTAGGGTCGGGTTGCGACGACCAACCCCGAACCCGAGAGACCCCCGATGACCGACGAGATCATGGCCCTGCGCGGGCTGATGGAGAAGAGTGCCGACGCCGATCTGCTGCGCGAGATGATCGGTTTTGCAGCCGAGCGACTGATGGAGCTGGAGGTGGGCGGCCTGACCGGCGCGGCTCACGGCGAGAAGAGCGCCGAGCGTCTGGTCCAGCGCAACGGCTACCGTGACCGGGACTGGCAGACGCGCGCCGGCACAGTCGAACTGCGCATCCCGAAGCTGCGCAAGGGCTCGTACTTCCCCGGCTTCCTTGAGCCGCGTCGCATGGCGGAGAAGGCGCTGACGGCGGTGATCCAGGAGGCCTACATCCAGGGCATCTCGACCCGCTCGGTGGATGATCTGGTCCAGGCCATGGGCGGCACGGGCGTGTCGAAGAGCCAGGTCTCGCGCCTGTGCCAGGAGATCGACGAGCGGGTTGGCGCATTCCTCGACCGCCCCATTGAGGGCGAGTGGCCGTACCTCTGGATCGACGCGACCTACGTGAAGGTCCGCCAGGACGGGCGCATCGTCTCGGTCGCCGTCATCGTGGCGGTCGGCGTGAACACCGACGGCCGCCGCGAAGTCCTCGGCATGGATGTCGGCCCGTCGGAAGCCGAGACGTTCTGGACGGACTTCCTGCGCAAGCTCGCCCGGCGCGGCCTGCGCGGGGTCAAGCTCGTCATCTCGGACGCTCACGAGGGCATCAAGGCCTCGGTGGCCAAGGTGATGAACGCCACCTGGCAGCGTTGTCGGGTGCACTTCATGAGGAATGTGCTCGCCCATGCCGGCCGCAGCGGGCGGCGCGTCGTCTCGGCCTTCATCGCCACCGCTTTCGCCCAGGATGATGCCGAGGCGGCCCGTCAGCAATGGCGGCGGGTGGCCGACCAACTCCGCCCCAAGGTGCCCAAGCTCGCCGCCCTGATGGACACGGCCGAGCCCGACGTGCTGGCCTACATGGGCTTCCCGGCCGCCCACCGGGTCAAGCTGCACTCGACCAATCCGTTGGAGCGCCTGAACGGCGAGATCAAGCGCCGGACCGAGGTGGTCGGCATCTTCCCCAACGAGGCTGCCATCACACGTCTCGTCGGCGCGATCCTGCTCGAACAGAATGACGAATGGGCCGTCCAGCGGTCGCGCTACATGACCCTGGAAAGCATCGCCCCGATCGGCGATGATCCCCTGGTCAGCCTGCCCACTCTGGCAGCCTGATCGTCCCGGCCCAAGCCGGTGATCGTGGTGGTCCTCACCGAGCTACACCACGCCAAGGGACACGACCCCGCTCTATGCGGTGATCCGCGCGAGCGAAGTTTTTGGTATGGCCGATCTCTATGGCACCTCGCGCACTTTTCAAACGCTCAGCCCGGACGAACGAACCGCCGCTGGTGACGCCGGCTTCGCATCGCTCAGCAGTGGACGCGTCGGCATCTGCGATCTGATGGAGCGCGTCCGAAGAAGATGCACAGGTCCCGCCTCAATCTCGGCGAGGCCAAGTGCCGTTTACGGAAACCTACACGCTTGGTTGTATCACGCGAAAGACCCGGCATACGCCTCAATCAAGGATTACGCTGCGGAATACATCATAGGCCATTCCGCAAGTCATCTCCGCGGGTCACTCTTTGGACGTAAGATCATCGACCGGCCCTGGTACACGATCTGGACGGCCAGCGTGGCTTTCGACATCGACCCCGGTCGACTTCGCAATGTCATGACGGCCGCGGGGCGGATCAGTCCCGAGGAAGCTGCGCTCTCGAACGATCGCATCGTCATTCCCGCAGCCGACCTACAGACACTCCTTCAAGAACTCCGAGGCTGCGTAGGCTGGAGCAGTTTGACTTCCCTCCTCGGCGTCCCCCGCCGAACCGTCGGGGAATTCGTTGGGCCTGGGTTCATCGAACCCATGGTCGAGAAAGCCGATCATCGTTTGAAGAGCGACCTCTTTCGCAAGTCCGACATCTGCGATCTCCTCGATCGCATGCTTCAGAACGCAACGGTCGTGGACACTCCGTCGCCTGAATTATTCGACTTTCTGTCGACGCGACGTCGGTCCCTAACACGAACGAAAGACCTAATAACGATGCTACTCGAACGCCGTCTGACCCGTGTCCAACGATGGAGGGGAGCAAGCGGAGTTCCAAGCATCTATCTCGACCCCGAGGAAGTTCGACGGGTCGCTTTTCCAGAAAAGTTAAACGGCCCGACATTCAAGAAAGCTGCCGCCCTACTTCGGATCCACCCCGCAGCTGTAAATGCGCTTGTCGCGCATGGCTATTTAACAGCCCAAAATCTGAATTCTTCCCGGGAGCGGGATGCAACCAAAATCATACCGTGGAACACCATTGAAAGTTTTCGACAAACATATATCACTCGGTTCGAGTTTGCTCGCTCGCTTGGCGTATCATATTCCGCCCTCGACAAAATTTTGAGCGAACGTAATATATTTACAGTGCAATCCGTCAATGAAATTGGCGTAAATTTATACTTACGAAGCGAAGCTTCGATCATACGAACCTAGCCTCGCAGATAGGAAGCGTATCGATTTGGCGGTCGCTTCGCTGCTGACAACGGTCGGCAGCTACGAGTCGATCTCGTGGCCCGCGTTCCCAATGCGCTTGCAGTCCCCCCCCGGCATCAACCAACGTAGCAGCAAACCCTAGAAGCCACGAGAAAGGCACGTCCTGCAGTGTGCTGGTTTGCGGGCAAACTATGGTTCCCATTGCGGGCCAACCTGCGTCTAAGGTGCGGCCTCCCCTATAGGATTTGCGGTCGAACATGAGGTCGCGGCACAGTCGCAGCCGGCGACGAGGGTGAAGGCGTCGCCCGGCGCGATGCCGCGCGGCGGCGCCTCCCACAACTCGATCAGGGTGCCGAGATGCGTGCGCACGTCGCCGGACAGGCCGGCATTGGCGCCCGCGGTCCAGCTCAGGCGGCCGCCGCTGAACAGCCCGTCGGCGAAGGTACCCGCGACCGCCGCGGACAAGGTGCCGGGCTCCGGCAGGCCGTCGACCGTGCCGTCGGTGCGGAACCGCGCGACGTCGACGCCGCAGCGGGCGTCGCCGAGGTCGGCGCCGCAGGTGGCGCGGTAGCTGCGGCCGCGCTCGGCGTCGAGCCGGTCGGCCAGGCCCCGCACCTCCGCGACGAAGGCGTCGCCCGCCCGGCGGATCTCGCCGAGCGTGCCGACGTCGAGCAGCAGGCGGGTGTCCGGGTCGGTCCAGTCCACCAGCCAGGTCTCGATCCCGGCGCCGTCGTAGAGGCCGCCGGCGATGTCGGCCTCGGTCAGCCCGAGGCTCGCGAGCGCGCCGGAGACGTCGCCGCCGGAGACGGCGAAGCCGAGCTCGGCCGCAGCTTCGGCCGCTTCCAGCCCGGTGCGGGCGGCGTAGGTCAGGCCCGCCACGGCGAGGTCGCGGTCGTGGTCGGTGAAGCCGAGGGCGACGCCGTCGCGGCGGCGCAGGGCCCAGCATCGGCAGAGGGTGGTGACCCCGCCGGCGCGGTGGGCGGCGAAGGCGGGCGGCAGGTCGCGCATGGTTCCGAACTCCCTACGGCACGATCTCGACGAGCGGCACCTTCGGGATCTCGCCCGCGGCGAACGCTTCGAGGTTGACGACGAGGTCGTCGGTGTCGAACCGGACCGGCACGTCGAAGGCGAAGCCCGCGGTGATCACGGCGCCGGCCGCCGGCACCGAGCCGGCGCCGAACACGACCAGCCCGGTCGCGGGATCGCAGGCGAAGCCCGCGGCCGCCACCTCGATCCCGGCGACCGCCACCCGCACGCTCCCCGCGACCGGCTTGGCGATCGTCCGCCGGTAGGGCGTCGGCCCGGCACCGTAGGTCTTCGCCAGAGGGAAGGCGGCGGTCGCGCCGTCGCCGATGCCGAGGCGCTGGTCGGTCGGCGCCGGCACCCGGCCCGGCGGCCCGGAGCGGAAATCGGCCCGGTCGCGATAGCGGAAGCCGTAGAGCCGCCCGCGCCGCTCCTCGAAGAAGCCCAGAACCGCATGGAGCGTGTCGAGCGAGCGGATGCCGAAGCCGGCATCGTAGCGCCGGCGCGAATCGGCCCAGCGGCTGTTGCGGTGCTCCCGCCCCGAGGCCAGCGTGACGATCTCGGTCAGCCGGCTCGGGCCGCCGCTGCCGCGCAGCGCCACGTCGAGGGGAAAGGACACCTCGTGGAAATCGTCCGGCATCGGTCCTCCTCCGATCATAGCGCCCGCTGGCCGCGCGCCACGGCGCGGGCGAGGCTCGCGGTCACCTGCGCCTCGGACTTGCGGAACGAGGTTGCGTCCGGCGTCGCGATGTTGACGGTGACCGCGACGGGCCGGCCGCCCGATCCGGCGCCGACCCCGAGGCGGCCGTCGGGGCCGCGGCGCAGCGGCAGGATCGCCTCGGGGCCGGCCTCCCCCATCAGGCCGGTGCCGCCGCTCATCGGGAAGTAGGTCGGCGCCGCGACGACCCCGCCGCCGGCGAAGGCCCGCACCCGGCCGCCCTGAAGCACGCCGCCGCGGGCGAACGCCGCGTCCGCCCCCACGCTCGAGCCGAGCAGGCCGTCGACCAGGCCGATGAGGCCGGTGCGGACCGGCTTGAGCGCGGCCTGGACCGCCGCCCCGGCGAGCCGCGTGCCCAGCGACCCGAGCACCCCGTCGAGCTGCCGCCCGGAGCTGAGGCTTCGGGTCAGGGCCGTCGACAGGCTCTGCCCGAAGCGCTGGGCGAGCTTGTCCAGGGTGTCGAGCTGCTTGATGCGGGCGGCGTTCGCCCGGTCGAGGTCGGTCTCCGCCATGGTGGCCTCCAGCGACGCGGACCGGCGTCAGGTTGCGTCCGGATGGTCGGCGATCAGCCGCGCCAGCCCGTCGCGGCCGAGCGCTCCGCACCCGGTGCGGAGACCGGCGGCGGAGAGCAGCTCGCGCGGCGTGGCGCGCCAGAAATCGCGCGGGCGCCAGCGCAGGCGCCCGAGCCCGAGCGCCAGCGCGTCGTCCCACGGGAAGGCGGGCATCGGGCCCGGCGCGCTCCCGCCCGTGGGGCTCAAGGGTCCGCGGGCGGTTCCCCGAAGGCGGCGACGAGCGCCTCGCCGAGGGCGCCGGCGAGGGGCTCCAGGCCGCCGGCCAGCGGCAGGGCGGCGACCGCCGCGTCGTCGAGGGCGTGGCCGCCGCCCCGGAGCGCCGCGCCCAGCAGCGCGATCAGGTCGCGCGCCGCGAGCCGGCCGGAGGAAAAGCGCTCGGCCAGGCCGACGAGGTCGCCCGCCTGCAGCGCGGCCTCGAGTTCCGCCAGGGCGCCGAGCGTCAGGCAGAGGGTGTAGCGGGTGCCGCCGAGATCGAGCGGCACCTCGCCGCGCCTGCGGTTGACCATGAAGGGGTTCTCCGGGGTGGCCTTCGACCGGAACCGGCCGACGGCGTCCGCCGCACCGGCGGCGGCGCGCGGTCGCGCTCGCCGACCGGCGTCGGGATGCCCGTGCCGGCTCAGAGCGCGGTGAAGGCGATGGCGCCGGCCGATTCCAGGCTCAAGTCGAAGGTCACCTCGCCGGCGTGATCCCCGCGGTATTCCAGCGCGGTGATCTGGAACGGCCCCTCGAGGGTGCCGAAGGCCGGCACCACCACCTGGAAGGTCTCGATGACCCCGTCGAAGAACACCTGCCGCAGGCGCAGGTCGGAGGCCTCGTCGCGGAACACGCCGGAGCCCGAGATCGCGGCCCGGCGCGCGCCGGCACCGGCGAGGAGCTCGCGCCAGCGCCCGGCGGAATCGGCGTTGGTGACGTCGACGGCCTCGGCGTTGAACGCGATCTGGCGGGCGCGCAGGCCCGCCACCGCGACGAAGCCGCCGGCGCCGTTGCCGGCGCGGACCAACAGGTCCTTCCCCTTCTGAGCGGTCATGTCGGGTTCCTTTCGGTGACGGCCTGGAGCGTGAGGACGGCGCGGGCCTCGCCGGTGCGCTCGTCGCGCCGCGCGGCGATGGCCTGGACGCGCAGGGTCACGAGGGCGTGGCCGGTGAGCGCCAGGGCCGGATCGGCGACGAGGAGCGACATCCGCTCGGCGGCGTCGAGCGCGGTGCGGACCGAGCCGGGCCGGGCGAACACCACGAGCGCGTGGTTGTGCTGGTGGCGGACGGCGCCGTCGACGGAATCGTCGCGGATCTCGGCGTCGCCGAACAGGGCGTAGACCGGCTGCGCGCCGGCCGGCGGCTCGTCGTAGAGCCGGAACGTGCCCCCCATCAGCCGGGCGAGCGCGGCATCGGTGGAGAACCGCGCGATGAGCGCCGCGCGCAGGGCGAGGAGCGGGCTCGGCGCCGGCGGGGCGAGGGCCGTGCCGGGCGATGCGTCGGTCATGGGCTCGCCTCCGACAGGGCCTCGACATGGCAGACGAGGTCGCGGCCGCGCTCGTCCGAATCGACGATCGTCCGGATGGCGAAGCGGCGCGGGCCGGCGGCGAGCCGCATCGCCGGCGTGAGCCCGGTGCGCCCCCGCAGGGTGATGCGGTGGGTCGCGACGCTGTCGTCGCGCCCGCCGCGGAGGCGCTCGACGGCGCCGACCGGCTCGATCGCCCCCCACAGCACCGGCCCGGCGACGTAGCGCCGGAGGATGCCGCCGAACCCGTCGGGCTCGTCCACCGGCAGCTCCAGCACGAGCCGGCGCCGGCGCGTGCCGATCGCCCGCGGAACGGTGTCGGGCATGGTGGCCTCCGGGGTACGGGACATCGCGAAGCGGGTTCGGGCGAGCGCGTCCGGCGGCGCGGATCAGAGCCGCAGCCGGCGGAACAGCGCGGTCGCCGACGCGAGGTCGGCCCCGTCCGAGAAGGCGTCGTCGCCGCGGTGCTCGTACCGGGCGGCGGCGCGCCGCAGCACGGCGAGCCTCAGTGGCGGCGGGATCGGAGGCCCGTCGCCGCCGTATCCGGCCACGAGATCGACCAGCACGGCGCGCCCGGCCGCATCGGGGATCGCGGCGAAGAGCAGGCCCGGCGCCTCGATCCGGTCGGCGGCGAGGCTCGCCGAGCCCGCGGCGAATTCGGCGATGCCGCCATCCGCCGCGGAGAACCCGGCGCGCACCAGGGCGACGAGGGGGCTCAGCGGCACCGACACGCGCCCGTCCGCGGGCAGCCGGTCCAGCACCATCCGCCAGGTGCCGGGCACGAGGATGCGCCGGGTCTCGGCCTCGACCTCGCTGCGGGCAGCCGCGATCAGGCCGGCGAGCAGGTCGTCCTCGGTGGCGTCGTCCGGGTCGAGGCGCAGGTAGCCGCGCAGCTCGGGCACGCTCACCGGCTCGACGACGGCGCCGGCCACGCGTATCGGCATCATCGCGCATCTCCATGAAGCGTGGATCGAGGGGTCTCGATGGTGTTCGGACAGCGCGTTCCCCGCCCGGTCGCGATCGGCCTGGCGTGGCTCGCGACCCTGGCGTGGGCCGGCGGGCCGGCGCATGCCGTGGTCGGCGGCGCCGAGGCGACGCCCGAGGGCGCGGTGATGGTGCTGTCGTCGAAGGGCGGGGTCTGCTCCGCCGTGGTGGTGGCGCCGGACACGGTGCTCACCGCCGGCCATTGCGCCGGCGCGGGCCTCGAGCACCGCGTCCATTTCCGCGACGCGTCCGGGCAGCCGGTCCTCGTCGAGGTCGCGGCCCGGGCGGTCCATCCGGGCTACGATGCCGGGGCGATCGCCGGCCGGCGGCGCTCGATCGACCTCGCGCTGCTGCGCACGGCGACGCCGCTGCCGCCGCGCTTTTCCCCGGCGACGTTCAGCACCGCGAGCCCGCGGGCCGGCGAGACGCTGACGCTGGCCGGCTACGGCGCCGAGCGGCCCGGCGACCCGCGCTCGACCGGTACCTTCCGCAGCGTCGCCCTGCCGGTGATCGAGCCCTACGGCCCGAGCCGCATCCTGGTCTGGCTCAAGGCAGCGGGCCGCGCCGGCGGCTGCCAGGGCGATTCCGGCGGCCCGGTCTCGGACGCGGCGGGCGTCGTCGCCGTCACCGCCTGGATCGGCGGCGCCTGCGGTGGCCTGACCCAGGCCGTCCGCGTCGCGCCGCAGCGCGACTGGCTCGACCGCACGCTCGCCGGCTGGGACCGGACGGCGCGCTGGCACTGAGCCGGCGGTCCCGCCGGCCCCGAGGAACCGAACCTTGGCCGACGGATTGCTTTACGTTAGGCTTCAGTCCCACCTGCCGAGAGCGCCCTCGGCCCCCGGAGAGAACGATGCTCGCCACTGTGCTCCGCGGCGCCCTGCTCGGCGGCCTGTCCGTCGGCCTCCTCGGCTCGCTGCCGGCACCGGCTTCGGCCGTGATCAACGGCGAGGTGACCCGCGACCCGAACGGCACGCGCAACTTCGTGGTGCGGATCGAGAGCACCCAGGGCGAGATCTGCTCGGGCACGCTGATCGCGCCCGATCTCGTGCTGACCGCAGCCCATTGCGTGATGCAGCCGGCCGGCTACAGCATCGTGGCGGTCGACCGCGGCTTCCGCCAGCGCCGCGTCTCGGTGATCGCCGCCTCAATGCATCCCGAATTCGTCCCCGGCACCACGCCGGAGGACCAGCCGGGCGTCGACCTCGCCCTGCTCAAGCTCGAGCAGCCGCTCGGCACGGACTACGCGCCCCTCGATCCGCGCGGCGCCGGCTCGATCGGCAACGGCGACGCGGTCGACATCGCCGGCTTCGGCGTCGTCGCCGAGAACCGCCGCAACACCGCCCGCACCCTGCGCCAGGCGCACCTCGTCTCGATCGGGTCGCTGCAGGTCGCCAACCGCGTCACCGTCGTCACCGACCGCCGCCGCATGGCCGAGACCGCCGGCGCCGGCGCCTGCCTCGGCGATTCCGGCGGCCCGATCCTGTCGGGCGGCCCCGGCGGCTACCAGATCGTCGGCGTGGTGAGCTGGTCGAGCGGGGCGATGCGCCAGGACGCCCGCCGCCGCACCGCCTGCGGCGGGTTCACGGCGGTGACGCCGGTGGCCGAGCACACCGGGTGGATCGCGGCACGCTCGGCCGAGCTTTCCCGGATCGAGGTCGGCCAGGCGATGCCGGCCGGCCGCGGCAACCGCTCGGATTGGATGGCCCGGCCCGGGCGCAACCGCTGAACCCTGACCCGAACCGGAATTTGCAGAAGGACCAGGTTTCACGTGCGGTCGCGCGATCGTCGCCCGTGCATCTGGTCGATTGCATTTTCAATTCAGTGAATGATACCGCTTGATGCGATGGCGCCGACGCATCCGGCCTCAACCGGAACGCGATGCGGCTTCGCTCCCGGGAGCATCGCTCATGTTCGACGGCTCGACACCCGCCACGCCCTCGCTCGCCTCGGCGCTCATCGCCTTCGGGTTCGTCGGCGCCTGGGAGACGAACGTCGCGGCCGGGCGCTCGGTCCTCGACGAGGGTGCCTGCGACGTGATGGCGGGCGACGCGTCGCTCGCCGGCAAGCCCCTCACGCTCGACGAGTCGCTCGCGCGCATCCACCCGGAGGATCGCGACTGGGTGTTCGACCGGATCAGGCAGGTGCGCGAGACCGGCGGTTCGTTCTCCGCCGACTTCCGGATCGTCACGGAAGGCGGCGACATCCGCTGGATCCGCAACCGCGGCCACGTGACCCGGACGGAGACCGGCATGCACGGCCACGGCGCCTTCTTCGACGTCACCGACACGCGCGCGAAGCTCGACGTCCTGCCCCGGCCGAAGCTTCGCCTGCTGCCCCCGGCCGATCCGCTGGAGCAGGCCGCCGACCAGATCCTGGCCGCCCGCGTGGCGATCGACCGGACCGGGCAGAAGCGCCTGCGCACCCTCGTCGATACGCTGCTGCTAGAGGTGGGCCGCGCCCTGGCACGGCGCCAGGGCGCGTGAGGCCGGCCCGGGGCGGGCCGTCGACGCGGGCGGGGACGCCGCCCGCGGCCCGGATCAGGCGAACTTCAGCAGCTTGATCGCGGCGAAGTCCTGCACGCCGCCGCCGACGCGCTTGGTGGTGTAGAACAGCACGTAGGGCTTGGCGGAATACGGGTCGCGCAGCACCCGCAGGCCGGTGCGGTCGACCACGAGGTAGCCGCGGCGGAAATCGCCGAAGGCGAGCGCGAGGCTGCCGGCGGCGATGTCGGGCATCGCCTCGGCCTCCGTCACCGAGAAGCCGAGCAGGGTCGCGGCCCGGTCCGAGGCGGTCGGCGGCAGCCAGAGATAGTTGCCCTCGTTGTCCTTGAACTTGCGGATCGCGCTCTGCGTGCGCCGGCTCATCACGAAGCCGGCGTTCTGGCGGTAGCCGGCCTTGAGGCCGTAGACGAGGTCGAACAGCACGTCGGCCGGGTTCGCCGCCGGGAAGGCGCCGGCCGTGCCGGTGCCGACGATCCCGATCTTGCCCGGCACCCAGGCGTCGTTGCCCACGGTGTCGTAGCTGAGGAAGCCGCGCGGGCGGCTGACGCCGTTGCCGGTGACGAAGGCGACGCTCTCCTGCTCGGAGAACGCGGTCTCGACCTCGTCGGCGAGCCAGGCGTCGATGTCGACCACGGCGTCGTCGAGCAGGGTCTGGGTCGCGGCCGGCATGGCGTAGAGCTCCATCGCCGGGAAGTTCAGCTCCGACAGCACCGGCCCGTCGGTGGCCGGGCGCGGCGCGGTCTCGGCGATCCAGCCGGCGATTGGGGCGCCGGTCGCCACCGCGCGCTTGTACTGGCCGCCCGAGATGGTGCGGACGCTGGCGATGGCACGGATCGGCGACAGGTCGGCTAGGCGCTTGAGCACCTCGCGCTCGATGGTCTGCGGCACGAGGTAGCCGCCGTCCGGGCCGGATCCGGCCGAGAGCGCCTTGGCCTCCAGGCTCTTCAGGCCGCCGCTCTCGCCGGCGCGGACGTAGAGGTCGAACGCCGTCTTGTGCTCGTCGGCGGCCGCATCGCGCGGCTGCTCGGGCCGGCCGAGCGGCGGGCGGGCGCGGTCCAGGGTGATCCGGTCGAGGCGCGTCCGAGCACTGTCCAGCGCCGCATCGATCCGCGCGAGCTTCTCCTCGGTGAGCACGTCGGGCCCGAGCCGGCCCTCGATCTGGGCGAGCCGGGTGTCGTTGGTCTCCTTGAAGGCCTCGAAGGCCTGGGTCAGCCCGTCGAAGGCGTCCCGCGCGGTGCCCGGCTCGGCGCCGGGCCGCCCGGCCTTGTTCTCCAGCAGCACGCGATCGGACTTGGTATCGAAGGTCTCGTGACGGGTCATGTGAGCCTCACCGTTGGAATGAAAAGTTACGCGCGGATCCCTCCCCCTCTGCGGGGGAGGGAAGAACGTGGGCGCCCGCCGCCTCTCACCACCCGGCGGGGGTGGCGGAGCGCCCGGCGGCACGCACCGGCGCGAGGCGCCGGGCGAAGGCGCGCAGTTCCGCCGGCAGCGGGGCGTTCGCGACGCGCGCCCCCGGCTGCAGCGGGAAGGTCACCAGGGAGATCTCCCAGAGATCCACCGCGTGCAGTTGCCGAAAGCCGCCGCGCGGGCGCGCCTCCAGGGTGCGGAAGCCGATCGACAGACCGTCGAGGGCGCCGTCCCGCATCAGCGCGTCGATCTCGCGCGCCCGCTGCACCGCGAGGTTGAGGCGACCCTCGACGCGCAGGCCGCGCCCATCCTCGGCGAGCGCCTGCCAGCGCCCGATCGGCTCGGCGGGATCGTGCTGCCACAGCATCCGCACGCCGGCGGCGCCGCGCTGCCGCAGGCTCGCGGCGAAGGCCCCCGCCTGCACGATGTCGCGCCCGAGGTCGGGCACGCCGAACAGGCTGGCATAGCCGGTGAAGTGGCCGTCCATGGCGGTCTCCCGTGGCGGGCAGGGAAAGATCGGGCTGCGCCGGAGCCTCAGGCCCCGGGCTCCGGGGCTTCGGGCGGGTAGCCCACCGCCGCGCGCTTCTCGGCCTTCGTCAGGAAGTCGGCCGCCTGCACCCGACGCCACAGCGACTCGCGCTCGCTGGCCAGCGCCTCGATCGCGTCGAGATCCGGCTCGAGGCGGACGTCGCCGAAGGCCGGCGCGAGCCAGTGCGCGAGCGCCTCCGCCGTGCGGCGGGCGAGCGGCACCAGGGTCTGGCGGTAGAAGGCGCGGTTGGCCTCGGCGTAGTTGGCGTGGGTGTTGTCGCCCGGAAGCCCGAGGAGCAGCGGCGGCACGCCGAAGGCCAGGGCGATCTCGCGCGCGGCCGCGGCCTTCGCCTCGACGAAGTCCATCTCCTTGGGCGACAGCGCCAGCGGCTTCCAGTCGAGCCCGCCTTCGAGCAGCAGCGGCCGCCCGGCATTGCCGGCGCCCTGGTAGTTCGCCTCCAGCTCGGCCTTCAGCCGCACGAACTGCGCCTCGCTCAAGCTCGCCCCGGCACCGGCGAAGACCAGCGCGCCGGAGGGGCGCGCCGCGTTGTCGAGCAGCGCCTTGTTCCAGGCCCCGGCCGCGTTGTGGATGTCGAGGGAGATCGCGGCCGCCTCCATCGGCGACAGGCCGTAATGGTCGTCGGTGGGGTGGAACAGGGCGAGATGCAGGATCGGCGGCACGGCGCCGGACTCGTCGTAGGCGACGCGGCGGCCGCCGACCTCGTAGACGTAGCCGGCCGGCCAGCCGTCGGGCCCCGGCACCACCCGCATCCGGTCGGGGCGCAGCGCGAACAGGGCGCGCGGGATCCCGTCGAGCGACACCGCCTCGAGATAGGCGTTCCCGGACACCATCAGGTGCCCGTACAGGGTCTCCAGCAGGCGGGTGCCGCCCTCGCGCGGGTTCGGCCGCGCCAGCAGCGCGGCGATCGGGTGGTCGGCCGCCTCCGCGCCGGTGACGACCAGCGGGATCGACGCGGCGCCCTCGGCGACGAGCCGCACGGCGCGGTGGACCACGGCGTTGCGCTGGTAGCCCTCGCGGGCGAGCGCGGTGCCGTCGCGCGCGGTCCAGACGGCGCGGGCGTCCCCGTAGAGGGCGACGCTCGGCCCGGAGAGCGGGGCCGCCTTCACGGCCGGCACGTAGCCGGCGGCCCGCGCCAGCCTCGTCAGCAGGGTCGGCATCGGGCGCCTCCTCGAGATGCGTGTTGTCCGACGCCTCATGGGTCGAAACCCATGAGGCCCGGCGGATGGCCGCCGCCCCGCAGTCGCGTGGGCCGGCATCAGAAGCTGCGGATGCGCGGCTCGGCGCGGGGCGCGAGCAGCAGGTGCGTCACCGCCCAGACCAGGGCGTCGAGGCGGTCGGGCGAGGCGCCGGACGAGAGCCCGTCCGCCCCGAAATCGCACAGCTCGTCCTCGAGCGCCGGCAGCGCCCCGACGTGGCGGACGCGCGCTTGCGCGTAGAGCAGCGAGACCGGCTCGGCCCGCAGGTATTTTCCCCGTGTGGCGCGCACCGGGGTCACCGGCACCGCCGGATCGCACTGGGCGAGCACGGCGGTGGCCATCTCGCCGCCCTGGTTGACCTCGACCACGAGCCCGTCGGCGCCGAGGCGGTGGTAGAGCGCGAGCGCGGCGTTGGCCCAGGCCTGCGGGCTGGCGCGCGCCACCGTCGCGTCGGCGAGCACGTAGGCGGTCTCGCCCAACGCCCCGACCGCGACGATCCCGCAGGCATCGGCCGCGCGGCCCGAGCTCGCCGGCGGGTCGACCGCGACGACGATGCGGGACAGATCGGGTGCCGCGGCGACGCGGGCCGCCTCGATCGTCTCGCGCGTCCACAGGGCGTCGGCCCGGTCGTCGATCAGCTCGCCGTCGAGCTCCTGCCGCCCGAGGCGGGTGCCGGCGTAGCGTCCGACCACCGCCTCCAGGAAGGCGGGGGCGAGGTTTCGGGCGTTGTCGGCGGTACGGGCCTTCGTGACCACGCAGCGCGGGTCGGCGATCAGCCGGCGGATCAGCGGGATCGGCCGCGGCGTGGTGGTGACGAGGTTGCGCGGGCGGGCGCCCAGCCGCAGCCCGAATTGCAGCATGTCGAAGGCGGCATCCGGCCGGCGCCACTTGGCGATCTCGTCCGACCACGCCGCGCCGAATTGCGGACCGCGCAGGGAATCCGGCTCCTCGGCCGAGAACGCCGACGCCACCGCCCCGTTCGCCCACTCGACCCGGCGCCGGCTCGGCGACCAGCGCGGGCGGCCGCCGCGCTCGGGCAGCCCGAGCAGGCCCGACGGGCCCTCGATCATCACGTCGCGCACGTCGGCGAAGGTCTCGCCGACGAGCGCGATCCGGCCGATCGCCCTGTCGGTGAAGGCCGGGTCGCCGCGGGCGAGCGCGTCGACCCACTCCGCCCCCGTCCGCGTCTTGCCGCAGCCGCGGCCGCCGATCACCGCCCAGGTGGTCCACTCGTCCTCCCAGGGCGGCGGAAGCTGGTCGGGCCGCGCCTGATGCAGCCAGTCAAGCGCCAGCGCCCGGAGGAGCGGCGGCGGCAGGCTCGCCAGGAAGGCGGCCATCCGGCCGGTCGCCGCGGCATCCTCCATAGCGGCGCGCGATCTCCGCGCGGAGGCCCGGAAGGTCGAGGGCGGAAGGGGTTCGGCCGTCGCCATCGCCCTCCCCTTCGCTGGCGGGATCGTCGGCGGCGAGGTCGTCGAGCAGGCGCTTGAGGCCCCCGAGATCGCGCAGGGTCCGCGCGGAATCGATCACCGCCGCCCCCTCGCCGCGCAGAGCCGCATCGAACGTCGCGATCTGCCGGCCGATATGCGCACGCAGCCGCCGCCGCAGCACCGGGAGGTCGGCGGGCGCGCGCACCGGATCGCCGCACCGTTCGAGGGCGGCGAGATCGGCCAGGATGTCGTCGGTCCCGCGCGGGCGGACCGGGCGCGTCCGCGCCCATCCACGATCGCGCATCCAGCCCGTCACGGTCGTCTGCGGGAGCCCGGCGGCGGCGGCGATCCGCGTGAGGCTGGCCTCGCCGTGCCGCACCAGCCGTTCCACGGCGGCGACGACCTCCGGCGGGACGGCCCCGGCTGCGCTGCCCATTCGCCGCCTCCCGAGACCGTCTCGTCACACTTCTGGAGCGTGCGGTTCTTATGCCGGAGGAGCGCGCCGATGTCAAGCCCATAATCCTGAGAACGATATTTTTTCCTTTTTTTAGGGGTTTGCTGCAGGATCCCGGTTCGTGCGACGAGGCCGGCTTCCCAGGCGGGCCGGAGCGCCGACCGACGATGCAGGACGCGACGCACGACACCCTCGACGCCCTCCGCCGGGGCGACCTTGCCGGGGCGCGCACCTTGCGCCTGCCGGCCGCCGGCCTGACCGTGCTCCCGCCCGAGATCTTCGGGCTGACCGACACGCTGGAAGTGCTCGACCTCTCGGGCAACGCGCTCACCGCCCTCCCCGACGATCTCGGCCGCCTGACGCGGCTGCAGGTGCTGTTCTGCTCGGGCAACCCGTTCGCGACGTTGCCGCCGGTCCTGGGGGATTGCAGGGCGCTAAGCCAGGTCGGGTTTCGCGGCTGCGGCCTCGCGGAGGTGCCGGGCGAGGCGCTGCCGCCGCGCCTGCGCTGGCTGACGCTCACCGACAACCGGATCGCGCACCTGCCCGACGCGCTCGGGCACCGGCCGCGGCTGCGGAAGCTGATGCTCTCGGGCAATCGCCTGCGCAGCCTTCCGGACAGTCTGGCGGGCTGCGACGACCTCGAGCTGATCCGTCTCGCGGCCAACCGCCTCGACGCGCTGCCCGCCTGGCTTCCGGCCCTCCCCGCCCTGGCCTGGACCTCCTGGGCCGGCAACGCGTTCGAGGGCGATGCGCCGCGAGCCTCGGCCGCCCTGGTCCCGTTCGCCGATCTCGACGCGGGCGCGCTCCTCGGCGAGGGCACGTCGGGCCGGGTGCACCGCGCGCTGTGGCGCCCCGGCGGCACCGCGCCGCCGCGGCCGGTCGCGCTCAAGCTGTTCAAGGGGACGATGACCAGCGACGGCCTGCCCGAGCGGGAGATGGAGGCCTGCCTCGCGGCCGGGGCGCACCCGAACCTCACCGGCGCGCTCGGGCGGATCACCGGCCACCCGGACGGGACCGACGGGCTGCTGATGCCGCTCCTGCCGCCGGACCGGCGCGTGCTCGCCGGGCCGCCGAGCCTCGCGAGCTGCAGCCGCGACGTCTACGACCCGGCCCTGCGCCTCGCCCCGGCGGCGCTGCTGCGCCTCGTCCGCGGCCTCGCCGCGGGCCTCGCCCATCTCCACGCGCGCGGGCTGCTGCACGGCGACGTCTACGGCCACAACATCCTGTGGGACGCCGCCACCGGCGAGGCGGTGCTCAGCGATTTCGGCGCGGCCTCGGTGCTGCCCGACGGGCCGCCCGGCGTAGCCCTGCAGCGGGTCGAGGTCCGCGCCTTCGGGCTGCTGATCGGCGAGGTGCTAGAGCGTGCGCCCGCCGATTTCCCGGAGGCGGCGGCCCTGCGCGATCTCGCGCGCGCCTGCGTGCAGGCCGAGGTCGGCGCGCGCCCGGCGATGGCGGAGGTGGTGCGCGCCGTCGGATGATGACGGTGCGGCGCGCGACCGCGCGGTCGGCCACGCCCTCGATCGCGCCGAAGAGCGTCTCAAGAGCGGTCCAGCGCAGGCCATCCCGTTCAGCGAACCGGCTTGCGAAAGCGTGGCAAGGATCCGACGGGGCGCGTCCAGTCATCGCCGGCTTGCGTCAACGGTCCAGCTTGTATCCGGCGCTCGCGCGCGTCGTCATACTCTTGCCGTTTCCGTCGTTCATCTGCGCGTCACCGCACAAGATGTAGAGTCGAGGTTTGATTCCCCGGCACCCCGACGGTCCGTCCGCCGGCCGCTCCCGCTCAACAGCAAGGTCCTGAATGTCGAAGCTCACCCCGATCGCCCTCGTCGGCCTCCTCTCGGGCGCGATCCTCACGCCGGCCGCCGCCGGCGAGCCGGGGGCCTTCAACGGGACCTGGGCCGTCGATCTCGTGACCGAGAGCGGCCTGTGCGACGCGCGCTACAGCACCTCGGTCGCGATCCGCGACGGGCAGGTGCGCGCCGCGTCGGCGGCGACGGCCGCCCGGGTCAGCGGGCAGGTCGGGGCTGACGGGACGGTGGGCCTGAGCGTCTCGAACGGCGCCGCGAGCGGCGCGGCCTCGGGTCGGCTGCAGGCGCAGGGCGGGGCCGGGACCTGGAAGGTCTCGGCTTTGTGCTCCGGCCGCTGGACGGCGCGGCGCAACACCACGCGCACCGCCCAGGCCGAGTAGGCGGCAGGCCGCCCCGGGACGGTTTCTCGCCGCTCAGGCGGCGGCGAGCCAGGTGCGGGCCTCGTCGAGGCGGGCGCGCTCGAACACCTTGATCTGGGCCGGCGAGACGAAGCCGAAGGTCTCGGCGACGACCTTGAGCCACTGCGCGTCGGTGACGAGCGCCACGTGGCTGATGCCCTTCATCATCGACAGGCCGAAGCGCGGGTCCTTGAAGAAGGCGGCCGGCTCCATGCCCTCGAAGGCGCGGATGTCCTCCAGCAGCTTGAGCTTGCCGCCCTTGTCGAGGTCGGCCTTCATCGCGGTCATCACCGCGTTCATCTCCTCGTCCGTGATCTTCCCGTCGACCACGATCTCGGCGACGCTGGACTCGGGCTTCTTGGTGTAGCTCAGCACGATGCGCGCTCCTGAAATGGACGCCGCCGGTCGGGACTTCGGCGGCGCCGCACCTTCCTACAAAACGCGATCCCGGTCGCCTACAAAAAGCTCTGCGGGTCGACGTCGATCGCGACGCGCACGTTGCCGCGCACCTTCGGCCCGCGCGCCAGCCAGTCGCGCAGGTAGCTCTGCAGGTCGACGTTGCGCTCGGTCTTGACCAGGAGGCGGAAGCGGTAGCGCCCGCGCACCAGCGCCAGCGGCGCCTCGGCGGGCCCGAGCACCATCACGCCGTCCGGCGGCTCGGCGGCCCGGGCCAGCGCCTGCCCGTGGGCCTCGGCCGCCGCGCGGTCGTTGGCGGAGACGATCAGCGCCGCGAGCCGCCCGAACGGCGGCAGGCCGGCCGCCTCGCGGGCGGCGATCTCCTCCTCGTAGAAGCGCTCCGAATCGCCAGACAGCAGGGCCGCGATCACGGGGTGCTCGGGCTGGTAGGTTTGCACCAGCGCGCGGCCCGGCCTTTCGCCGCGGCCGGCGCGGCCGGTCACCTGCTGCAGCAGCTGGAAGGTGCGTTCGGCCGCCCGCGGATCGCCCGAGGTCAGGCCGATATCGGCGTCGAGCACGCCGACGAGCGTCAGGTGCGGAAAGTTGTGGCCCTTGGCCACGAGCTGGGTGCCGATGACGATGTCGCATTCGCCCGCCGCCACCGCCTCGAGCTCCATCCGAAGCCGCTCGGCGCCGCCGGGAAAGTCGCTCGACAGCACGATGATCCGGCGATCCGGGAAAAGCTCGGCGGCCTCCTCCGCGATGCGCTCGACCCCGGGGCCGCAGGGGGTGAGGTTGTCGAAGGTGCCGCATTCCGTGCAGGCGTCCGGCCGGCGCTCGCTGTAGCCGCACTGGTGGCAGACCAGGGCCTTGCGGAAGCGGTGCTCGACCAGCCAGGTCGAGCAGTTCCGGCACTGGTAGCGGTGGCCGCAGGCGCGGCACAGCGTCAACGGCGCGTAGCCGCGGCGGTTGAGGAACAGCAGCGCCTGCTCGCCGGCGGCGAGGTTGGCCTTCACCGCGTTGATCATCGGCGGCGACAGGAAGCGCCCGCGCTCCGGCTTGTCGAGGCGCATGTCGATCGCCTGGATGTCGGGCAGGCGGCGGCCGCCGAAGCGCTCGGGCAGCCGCACGCGCCGGTAGCGCCCGCGCTCGACGTTGACCCGCGTCTCGATCGAGGGCGTCGCCGAGGCCAGCACCACCGGGCAGCCCTCGAGCTTGGCCCGCACCACGGCCATGTCGCGGGCGTGGTAGTGCACGCCGTCCTCCTGCTTGTAGGCGCTCTCGTGCTCCTCATCGACCACGATCAGGCCGAGCTTCCGGAACGGCAGGAACAGGGCCGAGCGGGCGCCGACCACCACCCGGACCTCGCCGGCCGCGACCCCGGCGCGCAGCCGCTCGCGCCGCCGCCCGCCGATGCCGGAATGCCAGGCCGCCGGACGGACGCCGAAGCGCTGGGCGAAGCGGTCGAGAAACTGCGCCGTCAGCGCGATCTCGGGCATCAGGATCAGCGCCTGCCCGCCTGAGCGGACGCACTCCGCCACCGCCTCGAAGTAGACCTCGGTCTTGCCCGAGCCGGTGACGCCCTCGAGCAGGACGGCGCCGCTCCCGCCCGCCTCCGCGGGGGCGGCGACCAGGTCCGCGACCGCCGCGGCTTGCGCCTCCGACAGCGGCACCCGCGGGAACTCCGGATCGGGGGGGAGCGCCACCGGCTCGGGCGCGAGCGCCACCGTCTCCAGCGCGCCGTCGTCGATCAGCCCGTCGACCACCGAGAGCGAGACCTCGGCCATCTTGGCGAGCCCGCTCTTGCCCCGGATCTCGCCGTCGGCGGCGATCGCCAGAACCTTGTCCCGGGCCTTGGTCGGGCGGGCCGGGAGCTTGCCGGTGGTGCGGACGCCGACGCGGACCACCTCGGCGGCGGCCGCCTCGTCGGGCAGGCGCAGCACCATGGCGAGGGCCGAGCCCTTCGGGGCCAGGGTGTAGCGCGCGATCCAGTCCACCAGCCTGCGCAGCGGCTCGGAGAGCGGAGCCACGCCGAGATGGCCTGTGACCGGCCGCAGGTTCGAGCCGCCCGCCGTCTCCGCCACGCCCCAGACCACGCCGACCGTCTCGCGCGGCCCGAGCGGCACCTGCACCACGTCGCCCGCCGCCAGCGCCAGGCCCGCGGGCACCGCGTAGCTGTAGGCGGTGTCGATCGCGAGCGGGATCAGGATCTTGGCGACGTGCGGCATGGACCTGGGCGTTGGGTTGCGGGGACCGACGGCATGTTCCGGTTTTGTACCATGAAACGCGCCGTCACGCAGAGGTCGTGCCTTCCGACGGCGGGCGCAAGCGCGGAACGAGCGGCAGCGCGGCGAGGCTCAGCACCGCCATCGCCCAGAAGCCGCGGCCGTGGAAGGCCGAATACAGCGGGCCGGACGCGAGCGTCGCCGCCGCGCCGGCGAGCCCGAGGCCGACGGTGCCGTAGAGCGTCAGCGCCGTGGCGCGGGCGGCCGGCGGCACGGTCCGCTCGATCAGCCCGAGGCAGGCGAGATGCAGGAGCGCGAAGCTCAGGCCGTGCAGGGACTGGATCGCGGCGAGCCAGGGCAGCGCCACCGTTTCGGCCTGCACCGCCCAGCGCAGCGCGCCGGCGCCGGCGGCGACCGCGAGGCCGCCCGGCAACCCGATCCGCGCCAGCAGCGGCGGGCCGGCGATCAGGAACACGAACACCTCCGCCGCCACCGCCTCGGCCCAGAGCAGGCCGGCGGCGCCCGCCCCGATGCCGGCCTCGCGCCACAGGATCATCGCGAAGGCGTCGTGCATCGCATGCGCGCCGATCACCAGGGCGGCGACCAGCACCGTGCGGCGGAAGGCGGGAAGGCGGAGGACGTCGGCGAAGCCGATCCCGGGCGCGGCGACGGGCCGGTCGCGCGCGACGCCCGGGTCCCGCCCGGCGAGCGCCGCCGCGCCGGCGGCCGCGAACAGCACCGCTCCGGCGACGAGGCCGGCCGCGAGCCCGAACCCCTGCACCAGCCAGCCGGCGGCACCGACGCCGGCGATGAAGGCGGCCGAGCCGGCGCCCCGCACCCAGCCGTAGGGAAACGCGGCGCCGCCCCGCGCCGCGGCGAGCCCGAGCACGTCGGCGAGCGGGGCCAGCGGGGCGGTCGTCACCGCGTAGGCGAGGCCGACCGCGAGGAACGGCCAGAAACCACGCGCGGGGAGATGCCCGAGGACCGCGAGCGCGGTGAGGCCGCAGGCGGCGGCGAGGATCGGGCGGGTCGCCGCGTGCCGGTCGGCGGAGCGCCCGGCGAGCGGGCCCGCCACGAGCCGCACCAGGGTCGCGGCGGCGAGCAGGATCGCGATCCGCTCCGGGGGCAGGCCGCCCGCGGCGAGCACGTTCGGCAGGATCGGCGAGATGCAGCCGTAGGCGCCGTAGAGCGCGGCGTAGAGTACGAGGCAGCCGACGAGCCCGTCCCGCTTCATCCCCCGCCCCCGCGCGTGCCCGCCCCGGCGACAGCGTAGCACCGCGTGGCGCCGCGACGTGCGCGCCTCTTCACGGGCGCCGCGGAGTGAACGGGCGGCGAAATCCGACCGCGCGGAAGCACGACGGCGCCGGGCCGGGCGAACCGGCACCGCTCTCGCCAGTTGTCGCAGCTTCAGGCCCCCGACGGGACCGCCAACCGGAGCTCGACATGGACATCGCCCCCGATACGGTCACCGAGATCATCCTGCGCCTGCGCGCGGTCGAGGTGAAGGAGGGCGCGACCGATCCGGATTCCGGCTCCAACGCCATCGACGACGGCGCCACCGACGTGCTCACTTCCGGCACCGACGACGCCACCGAATCGGAGCTGCGCGGCATGATCGCCGGCCTCAACGACGACGAGCGCGCCGACCTGCTGGCGCTGCTCTATGTCGGCCGCGGCGACATGGAGCCTGAGGAATGGGCCGATGCGGTCCGCTTCGCCCGCGAGCGCGAAGGCGCCGGCGACGGCGCGGTGAAGACGCTGCTCGGCACGCCGGATGCCGGCGACCTCCTGGAGGAGGGCATGGACGCCCTCGGCATCACGCCGGACCTGCCGCAGGGCTGACCGAGGCCGGCTCCCCCCTCCCCCCTCTGCGGGGGAGGGAAGAGACGGTTACCTCTGCCAGAAGGCCCATACCGGAGAGGCGCCGGGCCCCCTCATTCCTCGCCGTCGTGAAGGGCGTAGAAGCCCTGGGCCGAGACCGCGCCGGCCGCGTCGCCGCCCGCGTCGAGCAGCATGCGCTCGCGGGCGCGCAGCTTCTCGGTCTCGCTCTTGAGCTGGCCGCAGGCGGCGAGGATGTCGCGGCCGCGCGGGGTCCGCACCGGCGAGGCGTAGCCGGCGTCGAACACGATCTCGGAGAAGCGCTCGATCCGCTCCCAGTCCGAGCATTCGTACCGGCTGCCGGGCCAGGGATTGAACGGGATCAGGTTGATCTTGGCCGGGATGCCCTTGAGCAGCCGCACCAGCTCGCGCGCGTCGCCGTCGGTGTCGTTGACGCCTTTCAGCATCACGTACTCGAAGGTGATGCGGCGGGCGTTGTTGAGGCCGGGATATTCGCGGCAGGCGCGCATCAGCTCGGCGATCGGATATTTGCGGTTCAGCGGCACCAGTTCGTCGCGGAGCTCGTCGCGCACGGCGTGGAGCGAGATCGCCAGCATCGCGTGCGCCTCCTCGCCGAGCCGCCGGATCTGCGGCACGACGCCGGAGGTCGACACCGTGATGCGCCGGCGCGACAGCGCGAGCCCCTCCGGGTCCGACATCGTCGCCACCGCGTCGACGACGTTCTCCAGATTGTAGAGCGGCTCGCCCATGCCCATGAACACGATGTTGGTGACGAGCCGCCCGACCTCGCCGCTGCCCGAGGCGTCGCGCGACGGGATCAGGCCGGGCCAGTCGCCGAGCGCGTCGCGGGCGACGACGAGCTGGGCGGTGATCTCGGCCGCCGACAGGTTGCGCACCAGGCGCTGCGTGCCGGTATGGCAGAACGAGCAGGTCAGCGTGCAGCCGACCTGGGACGAGACGCAGAGCGTGCCGCGGTCGGGCCCCGGAATGTAGACGCACTCGATCTCGGCGCCGCGGTTGTGGTCGTGCCGGCCGGTCGGGGCCATGCGCAGCAGCCACTTGCGGGTGCCGTCGCGCGAGACCTGCTGGCTGACCACCTCGGGCCGGTCGAGGGTGTAGGCGGCGGCGAGCTGCGCCCGCAGCGCCTTGCCGACGTTGGTCATCTGGTCGAAGTCCTGCGCGCCGCGGACGTTGAGCCAGTTCCAGAGCTGGCCCGAGCGCATCTTGCTCTCGCGCTCGCCGACGCCGACGGCGAGCAGGCGCTCCTTCAGCGCCGCCCGCGGCAGGCCGACGAGCGAGCTGCGCTGCCCGGGCACCGCCGCGGGTGCCGGCTCGGGCCGGAACTCGGGCGCCTTCTTGATGCCGGAGAAATCGCTGCCCGCGCGCCGGGCGGTGTCGAACGACGCCGTCGCCATGTTCTTGCAAAGACCTTGGAAATGAGGCGTCGAGCTATACGCGATCCGCGGCGCGAACGCGAATGCGCGCCCGTCATGCCCGCTCCCTGCATGCCCGGATCCTGTGATCCGGGGAGCGGAGGGAAGGCCGCCCGCGACACCATGTGCGCCCGCGCACCCCGGCAGGGTCGCCCATGCGTCCAGTGCCTTGCGGGCGGCATCGTTCCCGCCACCTATGCGTCACACGGGGTGCGGCGTGCCGCCCCCACCCCATCCAAACACGGGAAGCCCATGCCTTCACTGCTCGATCCGATCCGCGTCGGTGCCATCGACGCGAAGAACCGCATCTGGATGGCGCCGCTGACGCGGGGACGCGCCACCCGCGAGCACGTGCCCACCCCCTTGATGATCGAATACTACGCCCAGCGCGCGAGCGCCGGCGTGATTCTCACCGAGGCGACCGGCATCAGCCAGGAGGGGCTCGGCTGGCCCTACGCCCCGGGGATCTGGAACGCGGCGCAGGTCGAGGCCTGGAAGCCGATCGTCAAGGCGGTGCACGACAAGGGCGGCCGCATCGTCTGCCAGATCTGGCACATGGGCCGCCTCGTCCACCCGGACTTCCTCGACGGCGCCGCGCCGATCTCGTCCTCGGCCACGACCGCGCCCGACGACGCGCACACCTACGGCGGCAAGAAGCCTTATGCCGAGGCGCGCGCCCTGCCGGTCGAGGAGATCCCGCGGCTGCTCGAGGATTACCGCAACGCCACCCGCAACGCGCTGGCCGCCGGTTTCGACGGCGTGCAGATCCACGCCGCCAACGGCTACCTGATCGACGAATTCCTGCGCGACGGCACCAACCACCGCACCGACGCCTACGGCGGCTCGATCGAGAACCGCGTGCGCCTGCTGCGCGAGGTGACGCAGGCCGTGGCCGAGGTCGCCGGCAAGGACCGCACCGGCGTGCGCCTGTCGCCCAACGGCGCGATCCAGGGCGCCAACGATTCCGATCCCGAGCCGCTGTTCGTGGCCGCGGCGAAGGCGCTGTCGGAACTCGGCATCGCCTTCCTGGAGATGCGCGAGCCCGGCCCGAACGGCACCTTCGGCAAGGCCGACCATCCGCCGATCGCCCCGGCGATGAAGCGGGTGTTCGACGGCGCGCTGATCCTCAACGCCGACTACGACGGCCGCAGCGGCCAGGCGGCGCTCGATGCCGGCGAGGCCGACGCGATCGCCTACGGCCGGACGTTCATCGCCAACCCGGACCTGCCCGCGCGCATCGCCGCCGACGCCCCGCTCCAGAAGGACGTGGCCGCGACCTGGTACAGCCAGGGCCCGGAGGGCTACGTGGACTACCCGACGCTCGACGCCGCGAAGGCGGCCTGAGGCGACTCCCGCGGCCCGCTCCCGTCCCTCGTCGGGGTGCGGGCCGCGAACGCGCCCACGAACGGGCGCTCGCGGCCCGCTTCGAACGAAACCGGCGCTTCGTCCGTTCCCGAACCTAGGCGCGGCGGCGCAAGCCGCCTATCTCTGGCTCGGGAATTCGGGAGCTGCCGATTACGATTGCGAGCCAGACGCGTGCGACCGAACGAGAGCGCTGGAACGAGGCCGAGCGGCTCGCGGAGCTTCGCGCGCTGCGGATCCTCGATACCGAGCCGGACCCGGCCTATGACGACCTCGCGCGGATCGCCGCCCTGGTCTGCGCCGTTCCGGTCTCGCTGATCGGCTTCGTCGATGCGCATCGGCAGTGGTTCAAGGCCGAGATCGGCTACGGCGAGCGCGAGACCGGCATCGACCGCTCGGTCTGCGTCCACGCCCTCCAGGCCGACGATTCGCACGCCGACGGGCTGTTCGTCATCACCGACCTGACCGTCGATCCCCGCACCCGCGACAACCCGGCGATCCGGGCCGAGAACGGGTTCCGCTTCTACGCCGCGGCGGTGATCCGCAGCCGGATCGGCGCCTCGATTGGCACGATGTGCGTCCTCGACCGCACCGCGCGGCCCGAGGGGCTCACCAGGGCCCAGGGCGACACCCTGGCCGCGCTCGCCCGCCAGGTCTCGACCCTGGTCGAGCATCGCCGCACCCTCGCCGACGTCGACGCGCGGGAGCGCGAGCTGGCCGCGAGCGAGCGCCGCTTCCGGGTGATGACCTCGGCGATGCCGCAGATGGTCTGGACCACGCAGCCCGACGGCTTCCACGACTTCTACAACGACCGCTGGTACGAATTCACCGGCGTGCCCCACGGCTCCACCGACGGCGCCGGCTGGACCGACATGTTCCATCCCGACGACCAGGCGGAGGCCTGGAGCCGCTGGCGCCACAGCCTCGCGACCGGTGCGCCCTACGAGGTCGAGTACCGCCTGCGCCACCACAGCGGCGCCTATCGCTGGACCCTCGGGCGCGCGATGCCGATCCGCGGCGCCGACGGGCGGATCGAGCGCTGGTTCGGGACCTGCACCGACATCCACGACCTGAGGCAGGCGGTCGCCGACGCGCGCAAGCTCGCCGCCGTCGTAGAGACCTCGAAGGACTTCATCGGGCTGGCCGCCGAGGACGGGCGGATCGCGCACCTGAACGAGGCCGCGCTGGCGCTGGTCGGGCTGCCCGACCTCGACGCCGCGCTGCGGACCACGATCGCCGACTACCTGACCCCCGAGAGCCGCGAAGCCCTCGAGGGCGTGGCGATGCCCGCGCTCGAGCGCGACGGCTGGTGGGAGGGCGAGCTCGCGTTCCGGCACTTCGCCACCGGCGAGGCCATCGCCGTACTGTTCACGGTGTTCGCCGTGCGGGATGCGGCCGGCCGCCATGCCGGCTACGGCACGGTCACCCGCGACCTGCGCGAGCGCAAGCGCGCCGAGGAGGCGCGCGACCTGCTGATTAAGGAGCTGTCGCACCGGATCAAGAACATCTTCGCCGTGGTCGGCGGCATCGCCGCGCTCAGCGCCCGCAGCGATCCCGGCGCGCGCCCGTTCGCGAAGGCGTTCCGCGAGCGGCTCGGGGCGCTGGCCCAGGCCCACGAATACGTCCGCCCGCATTCCGCCGGCAGCGCGCCGCGGGTCGGCGGCCAGACCGTCCTCGGGCTGATGCGCCTGATCCTGTCGGCCTACGCCGAGGACGGGCGCTGCCGCATCGCCGTCGACGGCGACGATGCGGTCGTCGGCGAGCGCGCGGCGACCGCGCTGGCGCTGATCATGCACGAGCAGGCGACGAACGCTGTGAAGTACGGCGCGCTCTCCAACGAGGCCGGCACCGTCACGCTGACCGGGCGGCGGACCGATTCGCGCTACCGCCTGACCTGGGCCGAGCGCGGCGGGCCGCCCGTTCCCTCGGCCCCCACGCGCAAGGGCTTCGGCACGGAACTCGCCGAGCGCAGCGTCACGGGCCAGCTCGACGGCATCCTGGAGCACGATTGGGCGCCGAGCGGCCTCGTGCTGCGCCTCGACGTCCCGGCGGAGACCCTGCGGTTCTGATCCGTCCCGCCCCGGCTCGCGGATATCGCCTCGTCGTCCTCGATTTCGACGGGACGCTCGCCGACACCTTTCCCTGGTTCTGCGGCGTGCTCGACGCGGTGGCCGACCGCTACCGCTTCCGCCGGGTCGCGGCGCACGAGACCGACGAGCTCCGCAGGCTCTCGGCGCGGGCGATCATGGCGCGCCTCGGCGTGCCGCGCTGGAAGCTGCCGGTGATCGCCCGCCACATGCACGGGCTCGCCGCGCGCGACGCCGCGCTGCTGAATCCGTTTCCCGGAACTTCGGAGATGCTGGCGGGGCTCGGCGAAGCGGGCGTCGCGACGGCCGTGCTCAGCTCGAACACCGAGGCGAACGTCCGGCGCGTGCTCGGGCCGGACGCCGCCCGGATCGGCCGCTACGCCTGCGGCGCGTCGGTGTTCGGCAAGGCACGGCGTCTCGCAAGCCTGCTGCGCCATGCGCGGATCGAGCCGCGTGCGGTGCTCTGCGTCGGCGACGAGCTGCGCGATCTCGACGCGGCGCGCGCGGTGGGCTGCGCCTTCGGCGCCGTCGCGTGGGGCTACACCGACGCGGCGACCCTGTCGGCGGCCCGTCCCGACCTGATGTTCGCCGAACCCGCGCAGATCGTGGAGGCCGTCCTGTCGGCACGACGATGAGCCCTCGCGGGGCCGCCTCCCTCCCCCCGCAGAGGGGGGAAGGCCGGTTCGGGGTCGGGCCTTCGCCCGACGCCTCACATGCCGCGCTGGGCGCCCGGGACCACGCTGGCGCCGTTGCCGCTGCCGAAGGGCTCGTACTTGGTCAGGCCCTTGAACAGCTGGCTCAGGAAGGCGCGGTCGGCGCCGCTGGTCGGCGTGGTGCGCTCGATGAAGTCGAACACCTTGCCGTCCTGCAGGCCGTACAGGGCGACGCGCTCCACCTTGAAGGCGGGGGTGAAGTACACCGCCGTGACCTTCTGGTCCTCGACCTGCTCGCCGAGGAACAGGACCGTGCGCGAGGTGTTCTGGGAGATGTAGTACCAGGACTTGTTGCCGACGGTGGAGACCGTGGATGGGGTGCCCAGCGTCTGCAGCACCTGCTCCGGGCTCATGCCGGGCTTGACGGTGGCGAGCGCCGCTTGGTCGATCTGGTAGCCGTGGCGAAGCTCCTCGCCGATGCAGCCCGACAGGCCGAGGCCGAGCAGGCCGACGAGGCCGAGGCGCGCGAGAGACGGAACGAGACGGCGCGACATCGGCCACCCTATGTTGCTGATGGGACGGGACGCCGCTAGGCACGCCGGAGCGCGACACCAGGGGCGGTCTGATGAATGCTTGCACCTTGACCGTGGGTTGCCGTACCGCGGGGTTATGGCTTTGACAAGGCAAGCTCGGCCACAGGCCACAACGCTGCGCGACCGGGCACGGCCGTTCCGCCGGGCGCGGTCCGGGCGCCGGCCTCCGGGCCGAGGGCGGACCCCATGATCACCCGGTTCTTCCGGCGCAACGACGCGCGGCGGCGGTCCATCGAGACCCTGCACATGCGCCTCAACGCGGCCTCGCGGCAGCCGGGCCTCTACACCGCGCTCGGCGTGCCCGACGGCGTGGAGGGCCGCTTCGAATCGCTCATCCTCCACGTCATCCTGGCTTTGCGCCGCCTGAACCGCCTGCCGGCGCCGGCGGCGGACGTGGCGCAGGACCTCGTGAACTCGGTCTTCCTCCAGCTCGACGCGTCCCTGCGCGAGCTCGGCGTCGGCGATTTCGGCGTGCCCAAGCGCATGAAGAAGCTCGGCGCCGCGTTCTACGGCCGCGCCGCCAATTACGACGCGGCGCTCGACGCGGGCGATGCCGCCGCGCTCCGCATTGCGCTCGCCCGCAACGTGCTCGGCAGCGAGGATCCCGAAGCCGCCGCCGGCCTCGCCGACTACGTACTCGCCGCCGACCGCGCGCTGGCCGAGGCCGACCTCGACGGCCTGCTCGGCGCCGGCCCGTCCTTCCCGCATGCGGGCGATGCCCCGACACTCGACCTGGAAGCCCGATGAGCGTGAGCGAGACCCCCCTGTCCCGATGGGTGAGCGTGGCGCGGCTGCCGCAGGGCCGCGGCGCCGTCACCGTCGAGGCGACGCCGGCCGAGTGCACGGCGCTCGCCGCCGACTTCAAGATTCCGGCGATCCGCGACCTCGCCGGGCAGTTCTCGGTGTCCGGCCCGACGAGCCGCCTCGTCGTCACCGGCACCGTCGAGGGCACCGTGACGCTGGTCTGCACCGTCAGCCTCGAGCCGTTCGAGACCAGGGTCTCCGAGCCGGTGGAGGTGGTCTTTACCGACACCGACCGCCTCGCCGGCACCGACGCGGAGGATGCCGACATCCCCGACCCGATCGTCGGCGGGCGGATCGACTTCGGCCTTCTGACCGCCGAGTTCCTGGCGCTCGGGATCGACCCCTATCCGCGCAAGCCCGGGGTGGTGTTCGAGGCGGTCCAGCTCGGCGAGGACGTGAAACCCTTCGACGTCCTGCGGACGCTCCGCTCCGAGGAGCCGTAGCGGGCTCCCGGGTCCGCGGGCCGCCGAACCCGGCCGCCAAATCGGGCCGCACCCTGCCCCTGCGCGAGAATTCGTTTGCCCGCCGGGGCTGGATCGCTATTTTCCGCCGCGCCGATCCCGGCCGTCGCCCCCGCGACGGCGTTCCGTCAAAGGCCGCGACAACCCCTTCATGTCCCAACGCGTGTGCATCTCGCTCGACGCCATGGGCGGCGACCATGGCCCCTCGACCGTCGTGCCCGGTGCCGCGCTCGCGCGCGAGCGCCATCCCGAGACGACCTTCCTGATCTTCGGCGACGAGGCGGTGGTCGCCCCCCTCGTGGCGGCCGAGCCGCGCCTCAAGGGCGGCGTCGAGATCCGCCACACCACCTACGCCGTCGCCATGGACGACAAGCCGAGCCAGGCGGTGCGCCAGGGCCGCGGCAAGTCGTCGATGTGGAAGGCGATCCAGGCGGTGAAGGACGGCGAGGCCGATGCCGCGGTCTCCGCCGGCAACACCGGCGCGCTGATGGCGATGTCGAAGATCTGCCTGAAGACCATGGCCGGCATCGAGCGCCCGGCCATCGCCTGCCTGTGGCCGACGGTGCGCGGCGAGAGCGTGGTGCTCGACGTCGGCGCCACCATCGGCACCGATGCCGAGCACCTGATCGAGATGGCGGTGATGGGCTCCGCCATGGCGCGCATCGTGTTCGACCTCGAGCGCCCGACGGTGGGGCTGCTCAACGTCGGCACCGAGGAGATGAAGGGCAACGAGGCGGTGAAGGAGGCGGCGCGCCTGCTGCGCGAGATCGACCTGCCGAATTTCGCCTATCACGGCTTCGTCGAGGGCAACGACCTCGGCCGCGGCACCGTCGACGTGGTCGTCACCGAAGGTTTCACGGGAAACATCGCGCTGAAGACCGCGGAAGGCACCGCCAAGCAGATCGGCACGTACCTGCGCTCGGCGATGACGCGGACGCTGTCCGCCAAGATCGGTGCGCTGTTCGCCCGCCAGGCGTTCCGCGCGCTGCGCGAGAAGATGAACCCGAGCCGGGCCAACGGCGGCGTGTTCCTCGGGCTCGAAGGCATCGTCATCAAGAGCCACGGCTCGGAGAACGCGCAAGGCTTCGCGGCCGCCGTTGACCTCGCCCACGACATGGCCCGCCACGACCTGATGCGCACGATCCGCGAGATGCTCGACCAGACGCCGACGCTCGCGCCGGCCTGACTTCGCCCCGGCCCGGATGGGTGCCCGGCCAGACCTTCGCCGGCGTGGGACGCCTGCACCGGCACGAGACGCCTGCACCGGCCCGGGATCGGGGTCGGTGAACGAATGCGATGGAGATCGGAGCGATGCAGGTCTAACAACCGATGGTTGTTGCGCCGGCGTCGCGACGGGAAGGAATCCGATGACAACCCTGCGTTCCGTCGTCGTCGGCACCGGCTCAGGGCTTCCTGCGCGGGTGGTGACCAACGCCGAGCTCGCCGAGCGGGTCGACACCTCGGACGAATGGATCGTCCAGCGCACCGGCATCCGGCAGCGCTACCTCGCGGACGCCACCGAGACCACGTCGGTGCTCGGCATCCGCGCGGCCCGCGCTGCGCTCGACGATGCCGGCCTCACCGGCGACGACATCGACCTCGTGATCTGCGCCACCTCGACGCCCGACCACACCTTTCCCTCGACCGCGACGCAGATCCAGGCGGCGCTCGGCATCACGGCGGGTGCCGCCTTCGACCTGCAGGCGGTCTGCGCCGGCTTCGTCTTCGCCGTCTCCACCGCCGACAAGTTCCTGTCGACCGGCGCGGCCCGGCGCGCGCTCGTCGTCGGCGCCGAAACCTTCTCGCGCATCGTCGACTGGGAGGACCGCACCACCTGCGTGCTGTTCGGCGACGGGGCCGGCGCGATCGTGCTGGAGGCGCAGGAGGCCGCGGGGGCGAGCGGCGACCGGGGCGTGATCAGCGCGAGCCTGCGCTCGGACGGGCGCCACCGCGAGAAGCTCTACGTCGACGGCGGCCCGGGCTCGACCGGCACCACCGGCCATCTCCGGATGGAGGGGAAGGACGTGTTCCGCTTCGCCGTCGGCTCGGTGATGGACGTGATCGTCGACGCGCTCGAGAAGGGCGGCGCGACGGCGGCCGACCTCGACTGGTTCGTGCCGCACCAGGCCAACCGCCGCATCATCGAGGCGTCCGCCGACAAGCTCGGCATCCCGCGCGACAAGGTGGTGCTGACGGTCGACCGCCACGGCAACACCTCGGCCGCATCGATCCCGCTGGCTCTGGACGTGGCCCGCCGGGACGGCCGCATCCGCCGCGGCGACCTCGTGATGATCGAGGCGATCGGCGGCGGCTTCAGCTGGGGCGCGGCGCTGATCCGCTGGTAGCCGAAAACAATTTCCGGAGCCGCCCCGGTTGACCCGGGCCCGACCGGGGATTAGCGTGGCAGATCATAGGGATACGTCGGAAACGACCGCTCCCGGCAAGAAGAACCGCGAGGGGTCGAGGCATGACAGGCAAGACGGTGACGCGCGCCGATTTGAGCGAGGCCGTCTACCAGCAGGTCGGCCTCTCCCGCACCGAATCCGCCGCCCTCGTCGAGACGGTCCTGTCCGAGATCTGCGCCTGCCTCTCCGAGGGCGAGACCGTGAAGCTGTCCTCGTTCGGCTCCTTCGTCGTGCGGTCGAAGGGCAAGCGCGTCGGCCGCAACCCCAAGACCGGCGTCGAGGTGGCGATCGAGCCGCGCCAGGTGATGGTGTTCAAGCCCTCGAACGTGCTCAAGGCCCGGATCAACGGCCTGAACGGCGCCACCCACGCCGACGACTGACCGCTCGCCCATCGCCGCCCTCGTAGCCGGATCGATCCATGGCGCTCGCTGCCCTCACCGAGGCGTCCGGACCCGTCGACAAGGATCCGGGCGCGTTCCGCACGATCACCGAGGTGGCCGAAGCCCTCGACGTGCCGCAGCACGTCCTGCGGTTCTGGGAAACCCGGTTCGGCCAGATCCGGCCGGTGAAGCGGGCCGGCGGGCGGCGCTACTACCGTCCCGGCGACGTCGCGCTCGTCGCGGGCATCCGCCACCTGCTCCACGTCCAGCGCTACACGATCGAGGGGGCGCAGCGCGTCCTCAAGGAGAACGGCGTCCGCTTCGTCCAGGCGGTCGGCCGCGGCGAGGCGGTGGCGGCCGCGCCGGTGATGCAGGAGACGAGCGGCCCGGCCACGTCGTCCCCCGACGGCGCCGAGCCCGAGACCCTGGATCGCGAGGGGTCGAATCGCGAAACGTCGGATCATGAGGCCCTGGACCGCGGGGCGCTGGCCGGCGCGCTGCAGGACCTCTACGCCTGCCGCGAGGCGCTGGCGGCCTTCCGCGCCCCGCCCGAGGCCTGAGCGGCGCCCGGGCTGCGTCGCGACGACGCCGCGCGATGCGTCACGGCGCGGCGAACTTTGCGGGCCGATCCGCGTTGATCGCCGCATGAGCGCACCCCGCCGTTCGATGACGCCGACGCAGGAACTCATCAGCCGCGTGATGCGGATCGTGCGCGCGTGCCCCGACGCGGCCTCCGAGGTCCTGGAGCTGATGTTCCTCGTCAGCCAGATCGAGGCCGCGACCCACGTCGACCGGGATTATCGCGACGCGCGGCGCGTCGTCAGCCGCCTGCGCAACCCGCTCTGGGAGATGGGGCCGACCGATCGCGGCGCGCTGCTGGCCGCGGCCGAGACGATCCGCCGGGTCTGCGGCCTCGACGAGACCGACATCCCCGTCACCCCGACTTCGGATGCGGGCGAGCGCGCACGGGTCGAGCGCAGCCTCGCGGCGGCCCTGGAAGGCGAGCTCGACGCCGCGCAGATCGCCCGCGTCACCGGCGTGGTCGCGGCCGCGCTTCAGCAATAATCGCGGTCCCGGCTGCCGGCACGGGCCTGCGGCCTCGACGCGCGTCGTGGGCATCCCCACATCGGCTCGGCCGGCACGTGGCCCCATGGCTCCGGATGCCGCGCCAAGAGATGTTCGGAGACACGCCCGTGAGCGCCACCCTGTCCGCCCTTCGCCCCGTCCGCGCGCTCGCCGCCGGCGCCCTCCTGCTGGCCGCGCCCGCCTTCGCGCAGACGACGATCACCAAGAGCGAGACCGTCGCCTCCGGCAAGACGGTTCGGATCGCCATCGTCCCGAACCTGAAGAAGGATTGCTCGCCCGGCCCGATGCCGGAGTTCAAGGTCTCGGGCGCGCCGAAGAACGGCGCGCTGATTACCAAGGTCGGCAAGCAGAAGACGCCCGCTTCCTATCGCTGCCCGAACAAGGACACCGCGGTCCAGGGTCTCTTCTACCAGCCGAAGGCCGGCTACACTGGCGCCGACGAGGTGACGTTCGAAATCAAGAACGCGGACGGTCAAGTGCAGACGCAGAATATCAAAATCACCGTCGAGGCTGCGTCGGCCAAGAAGGACACCGATGCCAAGAAAGACAGCAGCGATCTCTGATCGGAGGCAACCGAAAGCTGGGAGTGCACGTTTTTTCGGCCGGATCGTTCTTTCGATCCGGCCGGACGACCACGGGGAAGCTTGACGGATGCCGCATTTCAGCCCGACGGGTGTTGCATCCAGCACACGCAGCGTCACCGTGTTCGCCGCACTGCGACAAATGCGGGCCTGTCGGTTGCGTTCGCGGCAGGACAGGATGAAGCTGTTGACGGTCTGAGAGGGTTATCGAATGCCGATGCATGCGACCAACGACCTTTTCCAGAGCTTCGCCCGCGGGTACGAAGCGCGCCGCGACACGGAGATGACGCTCTCCGAATTCCTCGAGGCGTGCCGCGACGAGCCGCTGATGTACGCGAGCGCCGCCGAGCGCATCCTCGACGCGATCGGCAAGCCGGAATTCGTCGACACCTCGAAGGACGCCCGCCTCGGCCGCGTCTTCATGAACCGGACGATCCGGACCTACCCGGCCTTCCACGAGTTCTTCGGCATGGAGGAGACGATCGAGCGGATCGTCTCGTTCTTCCGCCATGCGGCGCAGGGCCTGGAGGAGCGCAAGCAGATCCTCTACCTGCTCGGGCCCGTCGGCGGCGGCAAGTCCTCCCTGGCCGAGCGTCTCAAGGCCCTGATGGAGGTCCAT
This sequence comes from Methylobacterium sp. E-041, assembly GCF_022829665.1. NCBI lineage: Bacteria > Pseudomonadati > Pseudomonadota > Alphaproteobacteria > Hyphomicrobiales > Methylobacteriaceae > Methylobacterium > Methylobacterium sp. E-041. Next base: position 79,811 of record NZ_JAKSYQ010000300.1, read on the forward strand.
CCGGTCTACGTGCTCAAGGCCGGCAACGAGGTCTCGCCGGTGTTCGAGAGCCCGCTCGGGCTGTTCGACCCCGAGACCATGGGCGCCGAGATCCAGAGCCGCTACGGCATCCCGCGCCGGCGCCTGACCGGCCTGATGAGCCCGTGGGCGCTGAAGCGCCTCGACGAGTTCGAGGGCGACATCTCGCAGTTCAAGGTGATCAAGGTCCGGCCCTCGCGCCTGCGCCAGATCGCCATCGCCAAGACCGAGCCCGGCGACGAGAACAACCAGGACATCTCCTCGCTGGTCGGCAAGGTCGACATCCGCCGGCTGGAGACGCTGTCGCAGGCGGATCCGGACGCGTACTCGTACTCGGGCGGCCTGAACCGCGCCAACCAGGGCGTCCTCGAGTTCGTCGAGATGTTCAAGGCGCCGATCAAGATGCTGCATCCGCTGCTCACGGCGACGCAGGAGGGCAACTACGTCGGCACCGAGAATATCGGCGCGATCCCCTTCACCGGCATCATCCTGGCGCACTCGAACGAGTCCGAGTGGCAGACCTTCAAGACCAACAAGAACAACGAAGCCTTCATCGACCGCATCTACGTGATCAAGGTGCCCTACTGCCTGCGCGTGCAGGAGGAGCAGCACATCTACGAGAAGCTGATCTCGGGCTCCGAGCTCTCGGATGCGGCCTGCGCGCCGGGCACCCTGGAGATGCTGTCGCGGTTCTCGGTGCTGTCGCGCCTGCGCGAGCACGCCAACTCCAACGCGTTCTCGAAGATGCGCGTCTACGACGGCGAGTCCCTGCGCGAGGTCGACCCCCGCGCCCGCTCGATGCAGGAGTACAAGGATTCGGCCGGCGTCGACGAGGGCATGGACGGGATCTCGACCCGCTTCGCCTTCAAGGTGCTGGCCGCGACCTTCAACCACGACACCACCGAGGTCTCGGCCGACCCGGTGCACCTGATGTACGTGCTCGAGCAGTCGCTGCGCCGCGAGCAGCTCCCGCCCGAGACCGAGAAGCGCTACCTCGAGTTCATCAAGGGCGAGCTGGCGCCGCGCTACGCCGAGTTCATCGGCCACGAGATCCAGAAGGCCTACCTCGAATCCTACCACGATTACGGCCAGAACCTGTTCGACCGCTACATCGACTACGCCGACGCCTGGATCGAGGACCAGGACTTCAAGGATTCCGAGACCGGGCAATTGCTCAACCGCGAGCTTCTCAACCAGGAGCTGACGAAGATCGAGAAGCCGGCCGGGATCGCCAACCCGAAGGACTTCCGCAACGAGGTGGTGAAGTTCGCCCTGCGCTCGCGGGCCCAGCACGGCGGCCGCAACCCCTCGTGGACGTCCTACGAGAAGCTGCGCGAGGTCATCGAGCGGCGGATGTTCAGCCAGGTCGAGGAATTGCTGCCGGTGATCTCCTTCGGCTCGAAGAAGGACGGCGAGACCGAGAAGAAGCACGGCGAGTTCGTCGACCGGATGGTCTCGCGCGGCTACACCGAGCGGCAGGTGCGCCGCCTGGTCGAGTGGTACATGCGGGTGAAGCAGGCGGGATGATTCGGTCCCCTCGGGGACCTGATCGAGATCCGCCATGATTTCGGACGACCGGCCGGCGCGTTATCCCGGTCGGATCTTGCGGGCGGGGATTTGATCACCGAATGCACATCGTCGACCGTCGATTGAATCCAGGAGGCAAGAGCCTCGCCAACCGGCAGCGCTTCCTTAGGCGGGTCAAGGACGTGGCCCAGCGGGCCGTGCGCGAGTCGGCCCGCGAGAAGGACATCAAGGACCTCGGCAAGGACGGCCGCGTCACGGTGCCGGCCGACGGGGTGCGCGAGCCGCGCTTCTCCCGCCAGCCGGGCACCGGCCTCCAGGACCACATCCTGCCCGGCAACAAGACCTACGTGGAAGGCGACCGCATCGAGCGGCCGCAGGGCGGCGGGGGCGGCCGCGGCTCCGGCGAGGGCGGGGACGGCGGCGAGAACAACGAGGACGCGTTCCGCTTCGTCCTGACCCGGGAGGAGTTCCTCGAGCTGTTCCTCGAGGACCTAGAGCTGCCCGACCTCGCCAAGCGCCGCCTGGCGGTGGTGGAGACGGAGGGGCTGCGCCGGGCCGGCTACACCGTGACCGGCTCGCCGGCCAACCTCGCCCTCACCCGGACGCTGCGCAACTCGATGTCGCGGCGCATCGCCCTGAAGCGGCCGAAGCCCGAGGAGGTGGCGGCGCTCGAAGCCCGCATCGCCGGCCTGGACGAGGGCGACCCGGCGCTGCCGGACCTCGCCGAGGCGCTGGCGGGCTTGCGCGAGCGCACGCGGCGCATCCCCTACGTCGACCCGATCGACCTGCGCTACCGCCGCTTCGAGCCGTATCCGCGCCCGATCGCGCAGGCGGTGATGTTCTGCCTGATGGACGTGTCCGGCTCGATGACCGAGCACATGAAGGACCTCGCCAAGCGGTTCTACATCCTGCTGCACATCTTCCTCACGCGCCGCTACCGGCACGTGGAGATCGTGTTCATCCGCCACACCGACCGGGCGACCGAGGTCGACGAGGAGACCTTCTTCGGCTCCCGCGAGACCGGCGGCACGCTGGTCTCCTCAGCGCTGGTGGAGATGAAGCGCATCATCGCCGAGCGCTACGACCCCAACGACTGGAACATCTACGCGGCGCAGGCGTCGGACGGCGACAACGTCTCCTCCGACGGCCCGACCTCGACCGAGCTGTTGCGCGCCCACATCCTGCCGGCCTGCCAGCACTTCGCCTATCTCGAGGTCGGCGACGAGAACGGCCCGCGCGCCGGCTTCGTCGAGCACCGCACCACCCTGTGGCGGACCTACGAGGCCATCGCCAAGGCCGGCGGCCCGATCGCCATGCGCAAGGTCAACCACCGCCGCGAGATCTACGCCGTCTTCCGCGACCTGTTCGGGCGCAAGGACGCGCGGGCGGAGGCGGAGTCTTGAGCTTCGCAGGTCGTCATGTCGGGGCGGGGGTCCTCTCTCCCGGTTGGGAGAGGGACAGGGTGAGGGGGGCGACCTCTCCGGACGGACCTGCCCCCTCACCCCAACCCTCTCCCGCACGGGAGAGGGGGTACGTCGCGCTTCGGCCGGCCGATCGGGAGGCGATATGACTGCTCTCAAGACACGCGCGACGTCCGGCGCCCCAAAACCGCTGTTCACCGGCAACGACTGGGACTTCGATACCATCCGGCGCATCCACGACGCCTGCGAGGTCGAGGCGCGGGCGCTCGGGCTGTCGTGGTATCCGAACCAGATCGAGATCATCACCGCCGAGCAGATGCTCGACGCCTACGCGTCGATCGGCATGCCGCTGTTCTACAAGCACTGGTCGTTCGGCAAGCACTTCGCCCAGCACGAATCCGGCTATCGCCGCGGCATAATGGGGCTCGCCTACGAGATCGTCATCAACTCCGACCCGTGCATCTCCTACATCATGGAGGAGAATACGGCGACGATGCAGACGCTGGTGATCGCCCACGCCGCGTTCGGCCACAACCACTTCTTCAAGAACAACTACCTGTTCCGGCAGTGGACCGACGCCGAGGGCATCCTCGACTATCTCGACTTCGCCAAGACCTACATCTCCCGCTGCGAGGAGCGCTACGGCCATCAGGCCGTCGAGCAGGTGCTCGACGCCGCCCACGCGCTGATGAGCCAGGGCGTGCACCGCTACCCGCGCAAGAAGCGGCCGGACCTCGCCTCCGAGCAGCGGCGCGAGCGCGAGCGCGTCGAGCACGGCGAGCAGATCTACAACGACCTGTGGCGCACCCTGCCGGTGAAGGCGGGGGCGACGCGCGCCGACCAGGCGATCGAGCGGCGCAAGGCGCTGCTCGAGCTGCCGCAGGAGAACATCCTCTACTTCCTGGAGAAGGTCGCCCCGCGCCTGCAGCGCTGGCAGCGCGAGATCCTGCGCATCGTCCGGCTGGTGGCGCAGTACTTCTACCCGCAGCGCCAGACCAAGGTGATGAACGAGGGCTGCGCCACCTACTGCCACTACCGGATCATGAACGCGCTCTCCGAGAAGGGCCTGATCGGCGAGGCGGCCTATCTCGAGTTCCTGCAGTCGCACACCAACGTCATCCGCCAGCCGAACTACGACGACCGCAGCTACAGCGGCCACAACCCCTACGCGATCGGCTTCGCGATGATGCAGGACATCGCCCGCATCGTCGAGCAGCCGACGGCGGAGGACCGGCAGTGGTTCCCCGACATCGCCGGCACCGGCGACGGCATGGCGGTGCTGCGCGATTGCTGGGAGAACTACCGCGACGAGAGCTTCATCGCCCAGTTCCTGTCGCCGAAGCTGATGCGCGACATGCGGCTGTTCCACGTCGCCGACGATCCGGAGCAGCCCGAGCTGCACGTCGCCGCGATCCACGACGAGCGCGGCTACCGCAAGATGCGCCGCTCGTTCGGCCGCCAGTACGACGTGGCCTGGCTCGATCCCGACATCGAGGTGGTGGACGTCGACCTCGAGGGCGACCGCCGCCTGATCCTGCACCACAAGGCGCTGAACAAGATCACCCTGCAGAAGGACGACGCCCGGCGCGTGCTGCAGCACCTCGCCGACCTCTGGGGCTACGACGTGGTGCTCAAGGAGATCGAGCCCGCCACCGGCACCGTGCTCGGCGAGCACCACGCGAGCGCGCGGCCGATCTTCTTCTGAGGCGTTTCGCGACGGTGCCGCATCGTGCAGGCCTCCCCGCCCGCGGCGGCGAGGGGGGCCCCGCGGCTCGTCCGAGGCCCGTGCGGAAATGGCCGGCGAAGGCCGCTCGGCCGGGGCTCACGCCGTCGGCGCGGTCCCCGGGCAGGGCATCGGTGCGCAGGACAGGCTCGCGGCCGGCGGCTTGGACGGCGGGGCGCGCAGGACGATGATGGCGCTGCCGAGCACGGCCAGCGCCACGGCGGCGACGAAGGTGAGGAAAAGCCAGCGGGGCATCGCCTCCCCTACCACGGGCGGGCGATGGCCGGTACCGCGGCACGTTCGACGCCCCGGCCGGGTCCCGTATCAGGCGGGGTCGATCTCGAACTCCATGCCGCGGCCGGGGCCCTGGTCGGCATAGCCGACGAGGGTGTAGCCGCGCTCGGCGAGGGCGGCGTCGAGGTGGTCGCGATGCTTGCGGTAGAGCTGGCCGATCGCCAGCGGCGTCAGCCGCGGGTTGCCCTGGCGCAGCCGGTCGACGCCGATCTGCAGCGGCGCGCCGTCCCGGTCGGCGATGCGCACGATCGCGGATGCGAGCTCGGCCGCCTTCGTCTCGGAGGCGGATTTCGCCTTGAACGCCATGCCCTCGTCCTCGCCCCGGCTCAGTCCGTCAGCTGGCGCGCCTCTTCCGGCAGCATGATCGGGATGCCGTCGCGGATCGGGTAGGCGAGCTTGGCCGAGCGGCTGATCAGCTCCTGGCGGCCGGCATCGTAATCGAGGGTGCCCTTGGTCAGCGGGCAGACCAGCAGCTCGAGGAGCTTCGGGTCGACGCGGGTCGCCTCGACGGCGGTGCTCTGCGTGGTCATGTCCTGCGTCATGCTCTGGTTCTCCATGGGAAGCCGTGCCGGTCGGTCGCGAAGGCGCAGGCGCTCGTCGCCGCCGGGCCGTCCTTCGAGCCGTCACTGCATCGTCGGCTCGGGCCCGGTGCTGCGCACCATCTCCATCTCGGTGACCGCGACTAGGATCTCGGCGCGGGTCTTCAGGTCGGCGGCCTCGAGCATCGCCTGCTTCTCGCGGACGCCGAACGGGCTCATCATGCACAGCGCGTTGACCAGGGCCTCGTTCGGCGCCTCCTCGATCCCGGCCCAGTCGACCTTGAGGTCGTTGGAATCGACGAAGTCGCGCAGCGCCCGCAGCACGCCTTTGCGGTCCACCGCGTCCTCGCCGGCACGCGCGGTGAAATCGATGGCGAAGTCGTCGTAGCTGACCTGGCAGCGGCGATAGGCGCCGGTGGTGGCCAGCTCGCTCATCACCCGGAAGCGGCCGATGCCGGTCAGCGAGAGCAGGTAGCGCCCGTCGCCGGTCTCGGCGAACTGGGTGATCCGCCCGGCGCAGCCGACGCGGTACAGCTTCGGGTTCAACGGCGAGGCGCCGCCCTCGGCGTCGGGCTGGATCATGCCGATGACCCGGTCGGTCCGCAGGGCGTCGTCCACCATCGCGAGGTAGCGCGGCTCGAAGATGTTGAGCGGCATCTGCCCGCGCGGCAGCAGCAGGGCGCCGGGCAGGGGGAAGACCGGGATGACGGGCGGGCAATCGCCCGGCCCCTTGTAGCCCGCATGCGTGCTCATGATGCCTCCAGCAAGACAGAACCTTCGGCTTCCCTCTGCACCCGCAGATCCGCCCTCACGCGAACAGCAGCGTCGAGAGCTTGCGCCGTCCGCGAATCGCGGCCGGATCCATCGGGCCCCAGGCCTCGAAGAACTGGAGCAGCTGCTTGCGCGCGCCGTCCTCGTTCCAGGTCCGGTCGCGGCGGATGATCTCGATCAGGTGATCGACCGCCTTCTCGCGCTCGTTCCCGGCATTGAGGCCGAGGGCGAGGTCGAACCGGGCCTGGTGCGCGTCCGGGTTCGCGGCGACCTCCGCCTCCAGGCCGGCGAGGTCGCCGAGCGCCGCGGCCTGCTCGGCCAGGACGATCGCGGCGCGGATGCCGGCGAGCCCCGGGTCGGCGGCCTTGGCCTCCGGCACCATCGCCAGCACCTGCTTGGCGTTCTCCAGCTCGCCGGCGTCGAGCTGGATCTTGGCCAGGCCGGCCAGGGCCGCGACGTTGTCGGGCTGCTGCCCGAGCACCGCCGCGTAGAGCTCGGAGGCGCCGGCGAGGTCGCCCTCCGCCAGCGCCTGCGCGGCTTCCGCCATCACCTGATCGATCTCGCTCGGGCCGGCGAGACGGTCGAAGAAGGTCTTGATCTGCGCTTCCGGCAGGGCGCCCTCGAACATGTCGACCGGGCGGCCCTGGTCGATGGCGACCACGGCGGGCACGCCCTGCAGGCCGAGCTGCTGGCCGATCTGGCCCCAGACCGCCGGATGCTCGTCGACGTTCATCTTGACCAGCACGACCTTGCCCGCGGCGGCGCGGACGAGCTTCTCCAGCACGGCGAGCAGCGTCTTGCTCGACGGTGCGCGCGGCGACCAGAACGCGACCAGCACGGGACGGTTCGCCGATTCGGCGATGACGTCCTGCCGGAAACCGGCCGTGGTGGTCTCCCGGACCAGGTCGGACGCACCCGGGTGCGCGTCCGTCGCGAGCGTGTCGTTCAGCATGCGGTGTCGGGCCTTGGAACCAAATGTCGCCAGACCGGGTACATGGGACTCGGGCACGCGGCTGACCAGTGCGGTGCGCGCGCTCTCGCGCGGCGGAATCGGGCAAATCCGCGGGTTTCGTCGCGTTTTCGCCGGCCCCCGAGGGCCGTCCCGCGCGCGGTGCCGGGCCGAGACCGGATCGCTGCATCCCAGGGTGGAGCGCGTCGCGCGGTGCGCCCCGACCCTCGAAACGCCGGGCCTACTGCGCGGGGGCGCCGGCGGCGGCCTTGGCCTGCGTCACGAAGGTCCCGGCGAAGGTGCGGCCGTCCGGCGCCGAGGCCTCGCAGGCGATGGTGGTCTTGCCCGGTGCCGGCGTCGAGAAGGTGCAGGCGCCGACCGCCGGGGTCGGGTTGCGCACGATGCCCTTGTCGCTCGACGTGCCGGTGGTAACGAGGTTGATCGGCTGCAGCGGGTCGGTCTCCTCGGTACGCTCCTGCTGCGCGCCGGTGCCGCTGAAGCTGAGCGTGCGCCCGTCCGTGGTGGTGAAGTCGAAGGTCGTGCGCCGACGCTCGGCGCTGTTCCCGAGAGTCGGCCTGCAGGCCGAGGTGGCGTCCTTCCCTTCGATCGTCAGTTTCTCGCAGGTGCCGTCGAGCTGCACCGCGGCCTGGGACCGGGCGGGGCCCGACAGCGCCAAGGGCGCGGCGAGCAGGGCGAGGGCGAGGCGGCGAGAGGTCTGTGCGAGCGTCATGCCGTCCGATCTAACGCGCCGCGCGCATCCGTCGAGCCCGGCGCGCGTTCGCCTCACCCGCCGAAGCGCAGGGCCCGGTCGTTGGGCGCGGCGAAGTCCAGCGCCGGCCCCACCGGGACGATGCCCGTCGGGTTGATGGTGGGATGGCTCTCGTAATAGTGCCGCTTGATGTGGACGAGGTCCACCGTCCCGGCGACGCCCGGCAGGGCGTAGAGGTCGCGCAGGTAGTTCGACAGGTTCGGGTAGTCGGCGATGCGCTGCCGGTTGCACTTGAAGTGCCCGACATAGACCGCGTCGAACCGCACCAGCGTCGTGAACAGCCGGATGTCGGCTTCGGTGAGCCGCGCGCCGCACAGGTAGCGCGACCGGTCGAGGCGGGCGTCCAGCGCGTCGAGCTCGGCGAACAGCGCGGCGAAGGCCTCCGCGTAGACCGATTGCGCGGTGGCGAAGCCGGCCTTGTAGACGCCGTTGTTGACCCGGTCGTAGACCCGGGCGTTCACCGCATCGATTTCCCCGCGCAGGTCGTCCGGGCAGAGGTCCGGCCCGCCGCCGTGGAAGGCCCCGTCGAGCATGCGGATGATCTCGGCCGATTCGTTCGAGACGATCGTCTTCCGCTCGCGGTCCCACAGCACCGGCACGGTGACGCGGCCGGTATAGCGCGGGTCGGCGGCGCGGTAGACCTCGTAGAGCCGCGTCGCATGGTGGATCGGATCGGGGGTGGCGCCGGGGCTGTCGCCGAACACCCAGCCCTCGGCGCCCATGTGCGGGTCGACGACGGAGACGGAGATCGCGTCCTCGAGGCCCTTCAGCGCCCGCACGATCAGGGTGCGGTGCGCCCACGGGCAGGCGAGCGAGACGTAGAGGTGGTAGCGCCCAGGCTCGGCCTTGAACCCGCCCTCGCCCGAGGGGCCGGGCGACCCGTCGGCGGTGACCCAGCTGCGGAAGGCGGAGGCCTTGCGCTCGAAGCGGCCGCCGGTCGACGCCGTGTCGTACCACTGATCCTGCCAGACGCCGTCGACGAGCAATCCCATGGGTGCGATCCGTTGTTTCGCGCGTCGCGCCGTCCGTCGGGAGGGCGACGCGGCGAGGGGAAAGGTTGTGGCAGGCTTGGTGTCTCTCACAACCCCCCCGTCGTGGCGTCGCCGACATAGTGAACGGCCGCGGAGGTCGGGGGTTTTGTGAGGTGCACTTAGCCCGTTTCCTGCTTGGATGTCTTCCTCGGTCGTCGCCCCGCGCAGGCCTCGGCATCTCGCATTCGATGCCGGACCGTGAGACGGGTGGCACGATCCCGCCGAAACGTCCGGAGAGAAGGCCCGATGTCGCTTGCCCTCGCGATCCCCGCCGCCGAGGCGGCCGTGTTCACCGCCGGATGCGCCGCGATCCACGCGCTGCGGCGGCAGGCCGACGGGGTGACGCTGGGCCTGGCCGGCCTCCTCGCGATCGTCGTCCTGCTCCTCGGCATCGCGTGGACGCCGGACCTCTACCTCGCGGCCCAGACCGACGACGTCCTCGTCGAAACCACCCTGAGCCAGCCGATCCCCTGACGCGATCTTGCAACGGGAGAGCATTCCACGTGATCCGGGGATCGCGGAGAATGCTCTAGCCGGCCGCGCCGGCCCGGCGCCCGGCGGCCACGTCGAAGTCGTCGGCGGGCAGGCGGGCGAGGAAGCGCTCGGCGAGCTCGAACAGCAGGATGTCGGGGCGCACCCGCTCGACGTAAGCCCAGTCGAAGCTCGACGACCACACGAAGTGCACCTCGGCGAAGCTCTCGGCCAGCAGCCCGGTGAGCAGCATCGGCGCGAAATGCGCGTAGGAATCGCCGAACAGCACCACGCGCCGCGGGTCGGCGGCGGGGTTGGCGTTGCGGTAGACCACGTGCGCGCCGACATGCAGGTCGACCTCGGTTCCCGCTTCCTCGGAGGCCGCGAGCAGCGCCCCGGTCTCGACGCGCACCGCGTCCCGGTGGATCTGCGGGCGCACCAGGCGCTCGGCCGGCCGGCCCGGCAGCTTCGCGCCGAGATCCATCACCCGCTCCGTCACGAGGACGGGCCGGGTGCCGATGTCGGCCGGCGGGACCGCGGCGAGCGCCCGCATCAATTCGCGATAGGCGAGCAGGCATCCCTCGGCCGACCAGTGCGTGTCGGTCTTGAGGTAGAGCGGCACCGGCCCGTCGCGGGCCGCGCGAAACGGGCCGAGCAGGTCGAGATAGGTGGCCTGCCCCGCGAGCTTGCGGGCGAGGCGACGGGTCGAGGCCCGGGCCGGGTCGTAGCGCAGGTCGATGGTCTTGTGATCGTAGACCGAGAGCTTTTCCGGCACGATGAGCTGGACGCAGCGGATGCCGAGCCCGGCCGCGCGGGCGGCGCGCGCCGTGATCAGCCGGGTCCAGCCGCGCAGGGTCCACCACTGCCGCAGGGTCCCGCGGTAGCGCTGCATGACGTCGTTGCTGCCGCCGATGAGGAACAGCCAGCCGTCGCGCCCCTCGTGGACGGTTTCCCGGACGGGGGGGACGGGCGAACGCTTCGGGGCCATGGCCGGTGCTTTAGCCGCAGGCCGCGCCCGGCGGAAGTGAGGAGCCGGCACGGGTGCCGGGGCGTTCGGCCCTCATGGAGCCCGCCCAGACCCTCGCGCCACCGGTGCTTTCGCCGCCCGTCCTTTCGCCGCCGCCCGCGCCGGCCGTCTCGTCGACGGCGCGGCCGGCACGCTTGTGGCGTCCGCGGCGCGTCCTGGCGACGCCGGCCGCCCTGGAGCACGCGCACGGCCGGGCGATGCTCGCCCGCGCGGAAGCGCTCGGGCTCACGGTCGAGCGCCTGACGGCCAACCGCCTCACCGGCCTGCGCCAGGCCGACCCGCGCCGGGCCTACATCGAGGCGAAGGCGACGCTCGCCCTCGTCGTGGCACCGCCGACCAAGCTCCGGCTCCAGCCGATCCCGCCCTCGGCCGACTGGCGCTTCGACCTCGCCGAGGGCTGCCCGGCCCATTGCCAGTACTGCTACCTCGCCGGCTCCCTGTCGGGGCCGCCGGTGACGCGGGCCTACGCCAACCTCGACGCGATCCTGGCCAATCTCGGCGCCTATCTCGGCCAGGGCGCGGTGACCTCGGCGCAGGCCGAGCGGGCACAGGAAGGCACCACCTTCGAGGCCTCGTGCTACACCGATCCGCTGGGCATCGAGCACCTCACCGGCTCGCTCTCGGCGGCGATCCGGCATTTCGGTGCCTGGGAGGCGCCGGTGCAGCTGCGCTTCACCACCAAGTTCGCCGCGGTCGAGCCGCTGCTCGACCTGCCGCACAACCGCCGCACCCGCATCCGGTTCTCGGTCAACGCCCGCACCGCGACGCGCTACGAGGGCGGCACCGCGAGCCTCGACGCGCGGCTCCAGGCGATGCGGGCCGTGGCGCTGGCGGGCTATCCCGTCGGGCTCACGATCGCGCCGATCCTGCCGGTGCCGGATTGGGAGGCCGGCTATGCCGGGCTGATCCGCGAGGCCGCCGCGGCGCTCGCCGACGTGCCCGACCTCGACCTCACCGCCGAGCTGATCACCCACCGCTTCACCCCGGGCTCGAAGCAGGTGCTCCAGGGCTGGTACCCGGGCTCCGACCTGCCGCTCGACGAGGCCGAGCGCGCGAAGAAGCTCACCAAGTTCGGCTCGGTGAAGTACGTTTTCCCCAAGGAGCTGATGCGGTCGATGCGCGACACGCTGTTTGCCGCGCTCGCCCGCGACCTGCCCGCGGCGCGGATCCTCTACTGGACCTGATCGCGCGCCGCGCCATCTCCGTCCGGCCGCGACAGGAAGCCCGCATGCCAGAGACGCCGACGCAAGATGCGCTGAAGCAAGAGGAGCCGGGACAGGACGCCCGGCAGGCGCCCCTGATCCTGACGCTCGAGTTCGACGCGGACACGTTCGCGCGGTTCGACGGCCTGCGGCGCCAACACTTCCCGAAGGCGCTCAACCGCATCCCGGCCCACGCCACGCTGTTCCACAACCTGCCCGGCGCCGCCGAGGCGGGCGTGCGCGAGACGATCGCGATGCTCGCGCGCACCGTGCCGCCGCCCGAGGTCGCAGTGACGGGGCTGCGCTTCACCGGCCGCGGCGTGGCCTACGTCCTCGATTCCGAGCCGCTCTCCGCCTTCCGCGCGCGCCTCGCCAAGACCTTCGACGCCCACCTCACCGCCCAGGACAAGCAGGGCTGGCGCCCGCATGTCACCGTGCAGAACAAGGTCGACCCCGACACCGCCCGCGCGCTCCACGCCGCCCTCGCCGACGACTTCGCGCCGTTCCGCTTCACCGCGCCGGCCACCCGCCTGTGGCGCTACCTCGGCGGTCCCTGGGCCGAGCGGGCGCGCTTCGCCTTCGGCGAGAACGCGTGATGGTCTCGATGAATCCTCCCCACGGCGCCCGCGATCGATCGGGCACGGCGCGATGAGCCCCCCCGCCCCGCTGCGGCGCATCCCGTTCCTGTCCCACGCCACCTCCGTCTGGCTCCGGCTGCGCCTCAACGAGGTCGGGCCGTTGCTGGCGCTGATCTGCGTCAGCGGGCTCGGCTACGCCTTCTTCGCCCTGGCGCACGAGGTCGGCGAGGGTTCGACCGAGGCGCTCGACCGCAAGATCCTGCTCGCCCTGCGCAACCCGGCCGACCTGTCCGATCCGATCGGGCCGCGCTGGCTCGAGGAGACGATGCGCGACATCACCGGGCTCGGCAGCGTCTTCACCATCGTGTTCCTGACGGCGTCGGTCGCGGCCTACCTCGCCCTGTCCGGCAAGCGCCGGGTCGGTCTGTTCGTGATCGGCGCGGTCGGCGGCGGCGAGCTGGTCTCGACGGTGCTGAAGCTGTTCTACCATCGCCCGCGGCCGGACCTGGTGCCGCACGGCATGGACGTGTTCACGGCGAGCTTCCCGAGCGGCCACGCGATGATGTCGGCGATCGCCTACCTGACCCTGGCGACGCTGCTCGCGCGGATCGACCGCTACCGCCGCGTCAAGGCGCTGGTGCTGGCGCTCGGCGTCACCATGACCCTCCTCGTCGGGATCAGCCGGATCTACCTCGGCGTCCACTGGCCGAGCGACGTGCTGGCCGGGTGGTGCATCGGCGCCGCCTGGGCGGCCCTGTGCTGGTTCGTCGCGCTCCAGCTCCAGCGCAGCGGCGGCGTCGAGGCGCCGGACCCGCCGCCGGCCCGGTGACGGCCGCATGCCCGCCCGGCGCCGTTAGGGTTAACCATCACTTATACCTGACGAGACGAAGCTTTTCGTGCTCCCTTGCATTGATGAAATGCCAACAAGATCCGGGATGACTTTCGTGACCTTGACGACGCCCAAGATCGAGCGCCGCCACAGCGACCGCCGCCGGGCCTGCCTCGGCGGCACCCTGCGCCTCGCGGCGTTCCTGCCGGAGACGGCGTGCCGCCTGCGGGACCATTCGCTGACCGGCGCCCGCATCGTCGTCGCGGAGGACGTGGTCCTGCCGCGCGTCGTCGACCTCACGGTGACCGGCCGCAACGTGACCGGCCGCAACGAGACCCGCCGCGCCGAGGTCGTCTGGCGCGACGGCACCCAGGCCGGCCTTGCCTTCCTCGATCAACCGGCGCGCGAGGACGGCGCGGCGGCCGAAGCCCGGGCCGCCTGGAATGCGGCCGCCCCGCCCGACCGGCTGCACTGAGCGCGCCGGCGCCCGGCGGAACCCTGCGATCCGGCCCCGGGTTTCCCCGCCTCTCACCGACCGAGACGGGGATGCATGGCAGACGATCACGGGCTCTCGCGACGGACCCTTCTGCGGGCCGGCGGCGTCACCCTCACCGGCGCGGCGCTCGCGGCTGCGGACGCGGCCCGCGCCGCGACGACGCCCGGCCCGACGGTGCCGGCCGACACCGGCGCGGTTCAGGGCGGCCGCGTGCAGTTCCCGAACTGGCGCGGCCAGGGCGACCGGCCTCCGGCGCCGACGCCCGCGCCGCAGCCGCCGGGCCAGCGGGTCGGCTACTGCGTCGTCGGCCTCGGGCGCCTCAGCCTCGACGAGATCCTCCCGGCGCTCGGAGAGGCCAAGCGCTCGCGGCTCGTGGCGCTCATGTCGGGCACGCCGGACAAGGCCAAGCTCGTGGCCAAGCAGTACGGCGTCGCCGAGAGCGCGGTCTACGGCTACGGCGACTGGGACAAGCTCAAGGCCAATCCCGAGATCCAGGCGGTCTACATCGTCACCCCGAACGCGGTGCACCGCGACGACGTCGTCGCCGCGGCGGGGGCCGGCAAGCACGTGCTGTGCGAGAAGCCGATGGCGGCCTCCTCCGCGGAAGCCCGCGCGATGATCGCGGCGTGCGAGCAGGCCAAGGTCAAGCTGATGATCGCCTATCGCTGCCAGTACGAGCCCTACAACCGAGAGGTCGTGCGCCTCGTGCGCTCGGGCGAGTTCGGCAAGCCGCGGATGATCCAGGCCTTCAACGGCCAGACCTCGGGCCTGCCGGAGCAGTGGCGCCTGAAGAAGGCGCTGTCCGGCGGCGGGGCGTTGCCGGATATCGGGCTCTACTGCCTCAACGGCGTGCGGGCGCTGCTGGGCGAGGAGCCCGACCTGATCCAGGCGCACACCTATTCGCCGCCCGACGACCCGAAGTTCCGCGAGGTCGAGGAGAGCGTGAGCTTCACCCTGCGCTTCCCCTCCGGCGTGCTGGCGCAGTGCATGACCAGCTACGGCGTCCACGAATCGCGCCGCCTGACGGTGCATACCGGCGGCGCCGACATCGATCTGCAGAACGCCTTCGCCTATGTCGGCCAGCGCCTCGTCATCACCCATCGCGACGGCAAGGCGGTGTCGCAGGACACCAAGGTGCTCGGCGCGAAGAACCAGTTCGCCCTGGAGATGGATCACTTCTCGCGCTGCATCCAGGAGAACCGCCGGCCGCGCACCCCCGGCGAGGAGGGCCTGCAGGACCAGGTGCTGATGGAGGCGATCTACGAGGCGGCCCGCACCGGCGCGCCGGTGCCGATCGCGCCGATCCCGGGCGCCGGCCTCGACGCCACCCGCGGCCCCGAGCTGGACGAGGCGGGTTGACGCGGCGGCCGCCGGAGCGTCGCGGGCCCTGGATGGGAGGGGCCGCGGCCCTATCGTAGAACACATCATGCTCGACACCGATCCGAGCGGCTTCGTCCGCGACGCGCGCCACCTGCGGCTCGACACGTTCGTGCGCCTGCGCTGGCTCGCGATCACCGGGCAAAGCGCCGCCGTGGTCGGGGCGCAGTTCGGGCTCGGGCTCGGGCTGCCGTTCGGCTGGTGCTTCCTGGCGATCGCCGCCTCGTCGTGGCTCAACCTCGGCCTGCGCATCCGCTTCCCGGCGAGCTACCGGCTGAGCGCCGATTCGGCGGCGCTGCTGCTGGCCTTCGACATCGTGCAGCTCGCCGTGCTGCTGTTCCTCACCGGCGGGTTGCAGAACCCGTTCTCGCTGCTGTTCCTCGCCCCGGTGCTGATCTCGGCGACCGCGCTGCCGCCGGAGCGGACGCTGGCGCTCGGCCTGCTGGCGATCGGGCTGGCGACGCTGCTGGCCCTCGTCCACCGCCCGCTGCCGTGGTTCGCCGACGGCCGGATCGAGCTGCCGTTCCTCTACGTCTCCGGGGTGTGGACGGCGATCCTGCTCGGCACGGCCTTCACCGGCGTCTACGCCTGGCGGGTCTCGGAGGAGACGCGACAGCTCGCCCAGGCGCTGGCCGCGACGGAGCTGGTGCTCGCCCGCGAGCAGCACCTGTCGCAGCTCGACGGGCTGGCGGCGGCGGCGGCGCACGAGCTCGGCACGCCGCTCGGCACGATCATGGTGGTGACCAAGGAGCTGGTGCGCCAGCTCGGCCCCGACGCGCCGCCGGCCGTCGCCGAGGACCTGCAATTGCTGCGCGAGCAGGTCGATCGCTGCCGCGGCATCCTCTCGAAGCTCACCTCGCTCGACGGCGACGGGGCCGGCTTCCTCGAGACCTTGAGCTTCAGCCATCTCATCGAGGAGCTGGTGGCGCCGCACCGCGCGATGGGCATCGCCCTCGACATATCGAGCGCGGGCGACGCGCCGGAGCCGGATTGCCGCCGCAACGCCGGCGTGATGTTCGGGCTCGGCAACATCCTCGACAACGCGGTCGATTTCGCCGACGCCCGGGTGGTGATCGAGGGGCGCTGGACCCTGGACCGGGTCACCCTGGAGATCCGAGACGACGGCCCCGGCTTCTCCGCCGAGGTGCTGCTGCGGGCGGGCGAACCCTACGTCACCACCCGCAGCCCGGACCGCACGGCGGGCCAGAACCAGGGCGGCACGGTCGGCGCCGGCCTCGGCCTCGGGCTGTTCATCGCCAAGACGCTGATCGAGCGCTCGGGCGCGCAGATCACCCTGGCCAACGCCTCGAAGCCGGGAACGCACGGGGCGCAGGTCCGGATCTCCTGGGCGCGCCACATCTTCGAGCGGGGTGCGGCGCTCCGTCATGCCCCCGAATTCGGTACCCGGCCACCCCTGCCCGCGGGCGATGTCGCGCCTATATAAACTTTCAACGAATACAACGAAATGTTTGAGGAGCTTCTCATGCTGACGCAATCGAGCTCGTCGGGCGCCCCGGATGCTGTGGCGCTCAACGACGCCGACCCGCTCGCCGCGTTTTCCGACCGCAGCCTTCTGATCGTCGACGACGACAAGCCGTTCTCGACCCGCCTCGCCCGCGCGATGGAAGCGCGCGGCTATCACGTCCAGGTCGCCGAGAGCGTGGCCGAGGGCGTCTCCGTGGTCGAGGCCCGGGCCCCGGCCTTCGCGGTGATCGACATGCGGCTCGGCGACGGCAACGGGCTCGACGTGATCGCCCGCCTGAAGGAGCGCCGGCCCGAGGCCCGCGGCGTGATCCTCACCGGCTACGGCAACATCGCCACCGCCGTCACCGCCGTGAAGCTCGGGGCGTTCGACTACCTCGCCAAGCCGGCCGATGCCGACGAAATCCACGGGACGCTGATGGCGCAGCCCGGCGAGCGGGCCGACCCGCCCGAGAACCCGATGTCGGCCGACCGGGTGCGCTGGGAGCACATCCAGCGGGTCTACGAGCTGTGCGGACGGAACGTCAGCGAGACCGCGCGGCGGCTGAACATGCACCGCCGCACCCTCCAGCGCATCCTCGCCAAGCGGGCGCCGCGCTGAGGCGGGGGGCCTCCCGGCCCTCCGCTTATCGGTTGCACAGGATGCGACAATCGGGGTACTGCCGCCTTCGCAAGCGGGACGCACATCCGTGCCGCCGGAGGAAGGGGTCCTCGTGAACACCCGCAACCTGATCACGATCCTCAGCATGATGGTGCTGGTGGGAACGGAAGTCTTCGCGGTGGCGATCGCCGCGGGCTGGGCGATCGCCGGCCTGTTCGAGCTCGGCGATACCGTCGGCCACGTGCTGATGGGGCTGTTCAGCGTGGTCGCGGCTTGGATCATGCTCCAGCTCTGGCAGCGCGCGACCAGCATCGAGCCCCTGCGCACGGCACCTCGGGCCGCGCGCCGGTGATGCCCGGTCTCGGCACGTCCCGTGTCGATCCCCGCGCCCGGCTCGGCCGCCCCGACGTTCGTCACCGCCTTCTTCCGATCCAGACCCTGCTGAGTGGCCCATCATGAAAGCCCGCATCGTCGTCACCTTGAAGACCGGCGTCCTCGATCCGCAGGGCAAGGCGATCGAGGCCGCGCTCAAGTCCTTCGGCATCGCGTCGATCGAGGGCGTGCGCCAGGGCAAGGTGTTCGACATCGAGGTCGCGGCCGCGGACCGGGCCGGCGCCGAGGCGACGCTGAAGACCGCCTGCGAGAAGCTCCTGGCCAACACCGTGGTCGAGAACTACGCGATCGAGATCGCGTGATGCGTGCCGCGATCGTCGTCTTCCCCGGCTCGAACCGCGACGCCGACGTCGCCCGCGCGCTCCGGCTTGCCGGGGCCGAGGTCACGACCATGTGGCACGCCGACACCGCGCTTCCCGCCGGCACCGACCTTGCCGTCCTGCCCGGCGGCTTCTCCTACGGCGACTACCTGCGCTGCGGCGCCATCGCCGGCCGCGCCGCCGCGATGGATGCGGTCCGCGCGCACGCCGCCCGCGGCGGGCTGGTGCTCGGCATCTGCAACGGCTTCCAGATCCTGTGCGAATCCGGCCTGCTGCCGGGCGTGCTGATGCGCAACGTCGACCGTCGCTTCATCTGCCACCGGCAGACGCTGCGCGTCGAGCGCACCGACACGCGCTTCGCCGGCGCCTACGCGAAGGGCGAGGTCATCGACGTCTGCGTCGCGCACGGCGAGGGCAACTACTTCGCCGACCCCGAGACGCTGGCCCGGATCGAGGGCGAGGGACGGGTCGCGTTCCGGTACTGCGACGCCGACGGGCAGGTGACGATCGCCGCCAACCGCAACGGCTCGCTCAACGCCATCGCCGGGATCTACTCGGAGGGCGGCAACGTCCTCGGGATGATGCCGCACCCGGAGAACTTCGTCGAAGGCCTGGTCGGCGGCACCGACGGGCGTGGTCTCTTCACCAGCCTCGCCGCCTGAGCGGCCGCCGATACTGATGTCGGCCCGGTCGAACCGGGCGATGATTTGAGGAACGCCGGATCCTTAACCGCGCGTTAACTTTTTCGATTGAATGTCGGGGCATTCCAGATGTCTGGATGTCGAGTGAGACCTCCGTCCCGCTCTGTTTGATGCCTCCCTGAGACTTCAAAGCCGCCCGTCAGGGGCGGCTTTTTTTGTTCCGCATCGGAACTACGTCCCTCCCCCCTGGAGCGGGGGAGGGTGGGCCTCGCGTCAGCGAGGGTCGGGAAAGGGGAGCCACGGTTCCGAACGGCGCGCTGACGCTCGCCCGCCCCGCTTCCCGGGCCACCCTCCCCCGCTTCAGGGGGAGGGAAGAGAGGCATCCCGCTCTGTACAGCCCGCCGCCCGCCCCCGCGCGGTCGGCATCCCCCGGGGCGGGGGCGTGCGCCCCGGCTGCGCGGGCAACCCTCCCCCGCTTCAGGGGGAGGGAATAGAGGCATCCCGCTCAGTACAGCCCGCCGGCCTGCACCGCGCGGTCGGCATCCGCCGGGACGGTGGCCGGCGCCGC